>JAFSTL010000025.1 GCA_017450545.1 Alphaproteobacteria bacterium | reverse complement strand
GCTTTGCCTAATGCACTTGCAAATCTTATATCCTCGCCGACATATCCATTTTTTGTTTTTATCTGAAAAAATTTATTTTGGTGATTTAACGCACAAACAACTAGTTCTCCGCGTCTTATAATATCTGCCACATTGCTACATATAGTATTTGGCTTCATTTGAATATTTTTACTAACAAATTGAATATTGCCACAATCAAAATTTGACAATTTATTATCTGTTTTTTTTGAATGCGTCTGTTCAATTTTTTCTTTAAAGAATGGGGAACTGATGTTTTTGCTGGTCAGTTTAAAACCGATAGCAAAGACTAAAATCGCTATTGAGACTGTGCAAAATTTTACAGTCTTTCGCAGCATAGCTCAGACCCCTTTCTCGTAATCCATCCCTATTTCTGAGTCTATAGAGCATTTGTTAATTTTTCGTTAATGGGAACACAAAATTCGGCAAATGAAAGCAATCCATGATAAACATGACATATATTATAAATTATAAAAACAATATTTAGTTATGTGTTTTATTTTGCTGTTTAGTCAAAATCCCTAAAATCTCACGTATCGATTTCATTTTGTTTATTTGAACATCTTTGTTCTGGTCAAAGTCTTGTGTCTTATAAGAACAAATAGTTTGCAAGAAACCAAGTTTTTGTGCTTCTTTAATTCTTGAATACGAAAGATGAGCTGATCTAATTTCGCCTGACAGACTCACCTCTCCGAAAAACACCGAACCTTTCGGCAATGGCTTGTGAAAAGCGGAGGAAACTATGGCAGCAATAACAGCTAAATCTGCAGCTGGTTCAGTTATTTTCAACCCACCGGAAATATTCAAATATACATCTTTATTGGAGAAATTCAGTTTGCATCAATTCGATAAAACGGCAATTAACATCGACAACCTATAAGGATCAAATCCAATCGCTGAGCGTCTGGGAGCTGGATTTACCGTTGTTGATACAAGCGCCTGAATTTCGGATAAAATCGGACGAGTTCCTTCTACTCCTGAAAACACAGCAACACCACTGACATTATCTCCGTATTCCGAAAGAAAAGCGGATGACGGATTTGCGACTTCCACTAGTCCGTCTCCGGTCATTGAAAATACCCCTATTTCATCAGTTGAGCCATACCGGTTTTTCTCGCACCGCAAAATCCTGTAATCATAAGCCCTGTCTCCCTCAAAATACAACACGCAATCAACCATGTGTTCCAACGTTTTAGGCCCTGCTATTGCCCCATCTTTCGTCACATGCCCAACGATTATGACTATAACGTCATTCGCCTTTGCAAAATTAACCAATTCCTGCGTGCAAAATCGAACTTGTGAAATACTTCCGGACGGAGATTGTATTAAATCCGAGGAAATAGTCTGAATTGAATCGATGACAACGATGCTATTGTGCCTGATTTCACTTATTGCTGACACAATCTGATGTATATTCGAAGCTGATGCAATTTTTAATGACGGATTTTTCACCGACAACCTATTTGCTCGCAACATGACTTGCTTTATCGATTCCTCAGCAGACACATATACGTAATTATCTATGCCTGGTATCTCCGACAAAATCTGCAAAAGCAATGTTGATTTGCCTATGCCTGGATTTCCGCCTAACAGAATGACAGAACCATCAACAAAACCTCCACCCAACACTCTATTTAATTCGTCCAAATAAGTTCTATACCTTGTCGCTTGTGTATTTATTTCGATATCTTCAAGGAGATTTACAAAAAAATTTTCCGGAACTTGCGCAACACTCGACTTCTGCGTCTTTTCAGCTAACTCTTCAACAAGACAATTCCAGTTCTTGCAGATATCGCATTGCCCCATCCACTTGGATGAAACTGCGCCACACTCTTGACACACAAATTTTGAATTTAATTTTGCCATCTCTACCGTTATAAAAAATGGCGTCTCCTACGGGATTTGAACCCATGTTGTCGCCGTGAAAGGGCGGTGTCCTAGACCTCTAGACGAAGGAGACATTGGTGGGCTCGACAGGGATCGAACCTGTGACCCTCTGATTAAAAGTCAGATGCTCTACCAACTGAGCTACGAGCCCCACCTGTCTTTGATTGTAATACAATTCACGGGGCATATCAACATTTTTTTTCATCTTCTATCGATTTTTTGCGTAACAAAATCGTGACTGGTGTATGTTGAATAAACAATATATCATTATCTGTATATGCAAATAACCCCACTGTCCTGCGCGTTTCAATACGCAGAACAGTGGAGTTTTGTATGCGCTAATAATCGTCATCGGCGCTATCTACTGGTTCGTTTTCCTCTTTGTAGGTTTCGTTATCCTTATAGAAAGATACGTCTGTATATTTTTTGGGTGAGTGGTATTTCGACATATCGCCTTTTTTTATCCGGATAGAATTATCTTCACCTAATTTGTATTCTGTTCGTATAAAGTCTTTTCCTGTTTCTGAGTCAGTTGTTGCTATGTATACTACTTTCGATAACTTTGGACAGCGTGTAAAGATATTCTGCATTTCTTTTAGATTTTGCGTTTTGTTCTTTAGGTCTATTAGTATTTCTTCGAGATTCGGCTGCTCATCAACGAGATTGCTTAAGCTTTGTACTGATTTTGAGCTTATGTATATTTCGGCAGTCGTTAATTTGGGCGTTCCTTTCACTATAGCCTCTAAGCTTTTTAGATTTTCAGACCAAATTGTTACTTTTGCGCTGCTTAAGCTCTCATTTTGGCATATTAGGGATTCACATCGTGTTAATGTGTTCTTTGGCGATTCTATTCCTATGGATACATTGTCTAATCGGTCATTGTTGCTTATCATGCTAGCTATTTTGGAACTCTTAGAATTAGCACATAAGCCTAAGTAAACACTTGTTATTGAGTGACTATCGGCTATCATATATTCGCTATTTTCAGATAGCATCGCGACTGCATTGGCATCATTTTCTATACCTATTGAGAACATCTTGTCATCTTTGTCTATGTATGGTACTGTCATATCCTTGAAACATTTCTTGTCTAAGAAGACTCCATCAGGAATGTTTAAGGTCACTGTCATTTGTTTTTTGTTATAAGTGTAATAAGCTTTGTCCAAATACGCATCATCTACATCTAACCACGCTATATGCCCCTGCTCATTTTTGTCTGTATACCATCCGACATCGATTATATCGTATAGCCGTTTTTCTTTACCATCTATCGTTTCTTCACTTTCTACGC
>JAFSTL010000024.1 GCA_017450545.1 Alphaproteobacteria bacterium | reverse complement strand
CATCAAATTTTCCTCTAATTCCTTTGCGTATATCATGCGTTCACACGAAGGACACTTTGTCCACAATTTATCTTCGACACTAGAGTTCGTTCCCAAAAAAGATTTTATCTTAGGGGTAACAACTTCTTTCAACCAGTTCATGTTCGTTTCGCAAATGTTTCGACAGAGCGATTGTACCATACTTCATCCATGCCAAGTGGGGGCCTCTAACTGATTATCTAATAGAGTAATTCCTCATTAAAAAGCAATAGCAACGAGGCGGAACTCATATTCATTGCCTTTGCATAGCAACTTGTTCGTCGGTGAAACCGTGCAAGGCGGCTTCGTATACTTTCGCACTAAAGTTATTCACCTGTATTGCGTCAGCGTTCATCGCCATGATCACCGCGACCGCTGTATTTCCTAGCACTTTCGCCATGTATGCGAAAACTTGACATCGGTAGCATGTATGTGTAATAATGAAAGAAGGGAAGAAATGTGATGATGGAATTACATATGAATTATGTAAAAGTTTATGGTTTTATAGCTGCAATACCAGTGTTGTTTGGAGATGCGAATGCCATGAATGTCAATGATTACAGTATCACGCTGACGGATGATCCGAAGCTGGATGAGCTGTATAAGCAAGATGAATATAGAGCTATGGCGTCTGAAATTTTGCGACAACATTATAACGCACACTTGGCCAAGGTTAGGATGGAGAAGAAGTCTGAGTTAGTTCAATGGGATAATGAAACGTATAATGAGTCAGTTTATGGCGTTATTTTGAACGAAATAGCTCGGTGCTTTTTCGATATTAATAACGACATGGTGACATACAACCAATTTAATGGGAAAATGATCGAATGCGTTGGGACTAATCCTTTGAAATACGATGCAGCTAATTGGAATTATGTCTTCTTGGTCAATTTTATAGACAGATTTATGGCGAATACAGTCGACTGTTTTTCAACAGATGCCTTTAAACAGCTTTTTGATCGAGCTCTAGAAGACACAAAAAAAGCAATACTTAATGCTAACAGAAAAACGGATATATGTGGGATTATGCCACATATAAAGACGCAATAGAAAGCGCTTATAGCGATATTAAAGAGTATTGCGCTCAATTGCAATTATCTGATTACTTAATAGAACTGATGAAAGTAAGGTTAAAAGCCGCAAAGATAAAATACAAGTGGATAATCAAAAAGGATAAAGAAGGAAACGAAGTGAAAACGGGGGTAGATTATAAGGATGCGCGAAAACAATACAAAGATTTTATAACAAAAATTAAGGCGAGTCCCAACAATGAGAAGAACGAACATATAGAGGAGTTTATAGACAACGAATGGATAAGAATGACATTAAAACTGCCTGGAATTAAAATATGGGATCAACACAACAAAGTTCTACATATAAGATATCGCGGTTCAGTAATTCGCCCCTATAACACATAGAATAGAACAATATCACGCGAGACAAGAGTATCATATATGCATAGATCAACCCAATGCTACTGCACTGTTTAAAACATACAGAATAGATTTTGGAAAAATAACAGAGGTATGCAAAAATGAAATACCACTAGATGATAATCAAATACCACTAGAATATAATCCAATAAGAGTGATTTCCCATCCGAAATACATAAAATTGTCAGATAATAAATGGTATAACAACAAAACAACAGATGATGAATGGCGTGAAGGCAAAACACCATTAACATACACGAATAGCGAACGAACATACGAAGGATTCCACCCTCTAGCTAGCCTGGAGGGAGAACTATCAAGACCAAAATACTTTAACGAAATATACAGGGCTAAAAAAACAATAGACGAATTTGGCGACAAACTGCTAGAAACAGAGGAAAACAGAAAGTTCGACGACAAAATGCAGATACTGACACGATATGGCATGAACAAAACTCAATATATCGATGAAGATACGACGTACATATACACAGCGCAGAAATCAGATTTCAGAACACACATGCAACTAATATGGAGTATACCATGGAGAGTATGGTATAGAAGAGGTAAAGACCTGTTTGATGAAAAAGCAAACTACTGTAAACTGCTAGAAAACGAGGCAAATGAGATCGCAAGCCAGCTAAAGATTCAAAAAGAAATAACGCATAACACGCCCACAGAAGACAACATGATCAACCTAAAAAAACTAGTAAAGGATCTAGAAGAAATAAACACATGCAAAAGTCTACTGTGTATGATCGGAGCTACCAATGCAGGTGAAGAAAAAACGATCAGCAAATACAAGCAATACGAGGCGATAATGACAGTATATAATATACTACAAACCATCATAAACGAACTAAACAGCTACCATGAAACATACAGAACCACAATAGAGCTGCAATCCACGCAAAACATAAAACAAAGCAACGATCAAAGAGAATATGTCGAGAAACTAAACAAGCAAATAAAAAAGCTCAAAACAGCCACAAACATGTTGCCGAGTGACGAGACAATAGAAAAAGCCAAAAATATCATATTCGAGATATTACAAATCAAAGAGACCGAAATAAAACAGAATAACGATATGTATAATTTCTGGAAAAAACTAAATGGAGAATACAGATTTTCAGACGAAAGTGCCGAAGCAAAAACAGGAGCGGCACGAACATATCTTACCAGAATAAAAAGTTGCATAAAAAGGCAACTGGAACAAAAGGCTGGTCAAAAGAAAAGAGAGACGACATAATGCGGCAAGCGCGAAACGAAGCATTCAGAGAAGACAGACTATACGAATATGAATAGCCGACCCCCATACGCATTAACAGACGTACAAAATAACAAATAGATGAAAGGCGTGACTGAGTAAATTGAAACAACACACATCAAATATAAGAAGATAAAACCGCCACGTCGATCCTGAGAGCTATTTCATGCTCTCTCACCATATCTCTTTCAGAGATGCTAGTCAAGAGCCAAGGAATTGCGAAAGATTCACCTTAGCAATGTAGTATAGTAAGATCATAAGGCAAAGTTTGATTTATCAGGGATGTTATGGGACTAAAATGTTTAAGATGTGGCTGCACAGCGGCGCATAAAAATGGTCATATGAAAGAACAAGAGGTATAAGTGTAAGAATTGAGGATACCAGTATACAAAAACTACGCCACGTGGAAAACCCGAAAAAGATAAAATTTTGGCTTAGATACTCTTTTTGTCGGGCTTGTCGATGAGAGCTACGGGCAAAATCGTAGGTGTCACGACGCAGAGCGTGATGAGGTGGACACGTCAAATTTATTCCAATGAATCCTGATATTTCAATGGTCACGGAGGTGGAAATGGATGACAATCAAAACCACAATGTCAGGAGAAGTATCGATCATTGAAGCAAAATACTCATCGGGTGGGCACTGGTGCGTCGTGATACCAAAACCTTAATTAAGATGTACAACAGTAATGTTTATTCCGATCGTTACGAAAGCTATAAGAATTTTTTCCTCAAATAACTTGACGCAGTCAAAGAAATATACTGTGCAAATAGAACGCAATAATGGACGGCAGCGACATTGGCTTGCAGCATTCCGCAGACGCTCTATCTTAGTCACTAGATCCCTTGAAAATCTAGCGATCTTCATGGCACTTTTTGCCAGATTTCGTATAAATGGTTTTATCGATGAATTAATTACATTGCTAAAGTGAATCCCTCGCCAACCTTAGCTCAATCTGTTCAGTACGTTTGCGACAGTTTGATCTTTTTCTTTGCTCCCGCGCGATGAACCGAACTCGAAGTTATACGCATCTTTGAGACACGCGCCGAAAATTCCAGCGATAGTCGAGATAATGCCAACCGCTTCGCCTGGTAGGTCGCGCTTATAAATGCAAATGACGCCGAGGCACGCAATAAGCCCAATAGCCGCGCAGATGACCATGATATCAGCGCGCCTATTACGTCGCCCTGAATTGATGATGGCGATGTCGCGCGTTCTGGCATTTTCTTTGTCGCGAATTACCGCTAGTTCGATTTTGCGTTCAGAATCGAGCAATGCCTTTTCGAAAAGCTGATGCATCCGCTTGTCCGATTTGATTTTATCAACAGCTTCCTGCTCGGTGTAGCTATGCGTGACTTCCTTCGCGATGTCCAGTATTTTTTGCGAAATGGACTCAGCTTTTGTGCCAGAAAGCCACTTGGCTATCTTGGGCGAAAATTGCGCCAGCGAAAGCGCTGCTTGTAATAAAGATATAGACATTTGTGTTTTTCCTTTCTTATACATCTACTCTGTCTGTGGGGGGCGCGATGTGGTATTATCGCAACTTTACCACATCGCGCCCCCAAGCCTGTCAAGTTACGCGTACGCTCAGTTCCCTTCGGTCGCTGACCTTGACAGGCGGGTGATGTTTCGTGAGCAAATTATTCTGAACAATAGATATGGCGCTAAATATGCGAAATAGCACCACCTGTGTCGTTAAAATCGGCGTCCAAAGCCAAGTTTGATTACATATTCCCCATGTTTTACAGTTCCTTTAGCTTTAAGGTCATAAGTGTTATGTTCGATTGGGACTTTGATGTTTTTGGATATCGTTTTATTTTTGGGGAAAACGTAGCAACCTTCAAACCTAAAAAACCAGGTGTCAGTCAATCTATAGCAAGCGCCTATTCCTATCTCTGGATGACATGTGCTCTTTGTTTCTTCATCGAAATATTTAGTCGCAACCATGACTAGTCCGCACTTTAAGTATATATCAGTCTGTGGATTTGTTCTGTAGCCTATATATGGCATGAATGACAGGTGATATTTTTGTTTTGCTATTGGAAATGCCTTTTTTTCATACTCTGCGTTCAATTGCTGTTTGAACGCGTTGTTATTTGAATCACAGTACTTATATCCATTTTCCATGTATTTTTCTCCTAATGCTATTCCACCTGCAATACTTATTCCAATAATTACATTATTCATCAAGTATTGTGCGGATAATTCTCCTTCTAAAAATGGAACAAGCTTTGTCTTGCGAATTGATGTTGCGTTCCATGCATTTACATCAGCAGCTGCGAGTTGTACGTTCATTGTCAGATCTTTTTTTCCAATGTCATACCAACTAATTTTGCCACCGGCATTTATGCTCGACAGGAATTCAAAACCATTGTTCTGAGTTGCATTCGTTTCGCTAATCTGTGTTGTTGCCAAAACTGCGGTTGGAGCAGTTATGGTCAATAAAACATTTTTCATACTTTTTTGCCTCTATTTACATAGCAACTGTTGTGAAACAGTACCACATCCTTGTTCAAGTAGGGAAGCCATAGCCTCCCTATTGCCTCAATTTTTCAGCACTAGTGCTTTAATTGCATCGAAATTGATGACATCACCTCCGATGCGTTTTGTCGCGTAAAACTCAACATATGGCTTCGCGTTAAACGGGTCTTTCAGTATGTTTATTACAGGTTTTTCAGCGATTTGGTAGCCTTCGTATAAGTTTGCGAACAAAACGGGTACGCTTCGCTCCTTTTCAGACACCTTAGGCATATCGTCACAAATGACAACTGGATACCCCAGCAACGTATCCGGCACGCCGTGCGCAATCGAGTTTTGCCACAGGAATTTGCCATTCGTTCCATCTTTCAGCGTTCGTATGTGAGACGCTGCGTTGCGCGACATAATCCACGTCGCATTTGCAAGATATTTCGACGGCAACTTTTCCATAAGCTCGACGATTTTCGTATAATCCGTGATTTTGCCAGGCGTTCCACCAACAACTCCCTCGATTTGTTGCGATTTCGGCGCGCCTATCGAAATATCATACTTCAAAATACCCTTCGGCTGAGAAATTCCATCGCCAAACAGGAATGACTTGTTTTCCGATGTCGCCATCTGGGTCGTGATTTTGTCATGGATAAATTCCTCAACGTTGGCGGTATTATCTTCAAGCATAGCGTAAGAAACACGCGGTTTTGAGTAAAGTTGGTGCAGATGTATCGAAACCTTGGTAATCGAGGATATCTCGTCACACTTGATGAGCTCGTCCGTTATCCATCCGGAAGTCTCGGAATCCTTGGTATCCACAACAACATCGAGCCTGTCGTTAGACGTATATGTCACCTTCGCAAGCGATTTTATCGGGCTCAAAATTTGAATTTTGTTCGTTATAGCATCTGAAATTGAGGATGGCAAGTCGATTTTTTCTTGTTCATTTTTATTTACTCTCAGGAAATTCAAAAATTTTT
>JAFSTL010000002.1 GCA_017450545.1 Alphaproteobacteria bacterium | reverse complement strand
TCCGTCATACTCGTTTTTGTAGTACGTTTTCAGTTTATCCCCGACAGCCTCAACGCCTTTATCTGACAAAGCTGTAGCTTTATATATAGCAAAATATAAATAATTCCACAATACAACGGCATTCCAGTTCTCATAAGAATACTTCGTATGGTCATTTGCTTCAAATGTTACTATTTTCCCAACATTTTCAAACTCCGCTTTCCCTTGCATACAATCTGCAATCGCCTGGGGTATTACTTTGTATATCGAGTCCTCGTATATTTTGTCATTATACCATTTGTCTTTATCTCGAGCGCTGCAATTCTTTGCATTAGCCCTCCATCCAGTTTCATACACAAAGTGTTGAAACTTCTCTTTTGTATTTATAACAGTCTCAGCATAACAACACTGTATAAACGCAAATATTACTGCAATACACCGCAAATATATCCCTCCACTCGAATACTTAGTTTTACTTAAGTTGAACTTCACTTTTCTTGTTCTCCTTAGAAAAACATTCTTACTATTTTTATAGTACCACACCTTGTACAAACACGCAAAGAATATTTTTATAAAAAAAACGCTTTCGTGGAGCGAAAATGTGTGCTCAAAAGGGCTTCCAGAGTTATACTTAGAAATATGTTCCAGTGAGGGGGAGTCCATGCAAGGTTGCGTGTGGGCAATATGAATTGTATTTGTGCAAAAATTTCATGAGTTCTCTGCGACTTCCAACGATGGTATCCTCGGACAGATCAGCATAAAATTCCTCGTGGAACGTCCTATTGCTTCTCTCGATTTTGCCGTTGTACGTTGGTTTTGCAGGCGGTAACACAAACAGCGGTATGCTCATTTCTTTGCAAACGTTTTCGTAATCTTTCATAAATTCAGAGCCCCCATTAACTTGAATAGATCGAACGTTATAAGGTATATTTTCGATTAATTTTCGTAAAAATTTAGCAGCATTTGCGCTATTTGCCTTGCAACAAACATTTGCATAAACATGGTCGTGGAAGCACTCAATGCCAGCGAAATGCTTCATTACGACGCCATTTTTCGTCACAGTCATGAGGTCTATTCTTTTCGTCGTATTGCTTGAACTTGAGCGGCTTTGCGTACTTGTCCCGCTTCCTCCTGCATCTCAACGTGCTTTTAGATCCTAAAAATCTAAGCTTTTTTATAATCCTACCGACGCTACTTTCGCTTATTTCGACCCCGAAATCACTCTTCAAAATCACGAAAATTTTCGCTTTCCCATACGTTGTAATTTCTGCACATATTTGCCGGATTAGTTTGTGAACATCGACGCCGAACATGCTTTTTTACACATTTTTCGGGCATCTAGACCTGAAAATCAGGCGTTCAAGCTATTTTTTTTCGCCGAAAATGATCAGCCAATTCCGTAGAAGTGAAGTAATTCACACAGTTTCACTTGCTTTTCACAAAGTTTTTCGAAATCCGACATGCTTTTTTCTTGCATTGCAAGCGAAAATAGTATATCAATATTTTTACGCAATAAAAGTATTTGCATAAATCAAATTCTCCTTTCTTAAATCAAAAACGAACAATTTAATTCCGGAGACTTTTTTCTATTAGCTTAACTTAAACCGCTGTTCTTAAAACTGATCCATTTTCTGTTTCATATGGCGTGAACTTTCACACTATCGAGAGGCTGTTATGAATTCAAATACTTGACTTCATGTTCTTATATTCATGATAAAGCGAACGTACATTTTGCGAAAATTTATGTGATAAGATCACTTTCATTATAGATGATAACGAGTTGTCGCCAATAAACGATAGGTCCTTTGTCCTGTTTGAAAATAGTATGAATATCGGACTCATCGTGAGCGATAATGCTGTTACGCTTACTATCAGTTTTTGCCCATATTCGTCTATTATATGTGCTTGCATTGCAACATTTGCCAGGATTAGCGAAAATTCTCCTAGTTGCGCCAGTATTATGCCTATAGATGTTGCTTTTGCTAATTCTATCGAGAAGCATTTCAGCATAATTGTGTTCGTTATTGTCTTCCATATAGTTACTCCTGCAAGCGTTACAAAAACAATAAACCAGTGTCGCAATAAAAATTGCAAGTCAAACATTAATCCGACAGAAATAAAAAATGACATAAGCAAAACATTCTGTATTGGTTTTATACTATTCAAAACATTCTGCCTTTCCTGTGTATTCCCAATGAATAGTCCAGCTAGAAATGCTCCGTATGCCTCAGATAATCCGAACAAAACGACCAGCGATGACATAGCGAAACAAAATGCCAGAGCAACGACTGGAGTTAAATCCGGATTTGGCAAAAAATTTTTTGAAGAATTCATTATTTTTTCTTTCTTGCCAAGATACCTTATAAGCATGACAACAAGCCCTATTGCAACAAACAAATCAACTATAACTGAACTATCAAATGTTCCGCATTTCTTTATAAGCAGCATCATTGGAACGATAGCAATATCCTGCGCAACCAGTATACCTATTGAAATGTGCCCTACGTCTGTTTTTAATTCTCCAATATATTCCAAAACTTTGACGATAGCTGCAGTTGACGAAAGTGACGCTATAAATGCGACAAGAAGGGAAACATATAAAGGAAACTCAAACACCCTTGCAAACAAGACGGCTATCATCGCATTCAAGACAACTTGAATAACCGTGAATAAAGTTGGAATTTTCCACATCCTGAGGAAAGAGCGAATATTAAGCTCCATTCCAATCACAAATAATAAAAGCAAAATTCCGAGGTCTGAATAAAACTGAATTTGCTCTTGCGATGAAATAAAGCAAAATCCACTAGGACCAAACATAATGCCAGCCAGAATATACCCAACCATCACCGGTTGCCTCAGCCTCGCAAGCAAAGAGCCCAAAAAAGCCACAACCAGTATGATAACTGTTAAGTGAGCAAAAACATATCCGTTGTCCATAACACTTTCATTATAACATATGTGGCTTATAAAGTGACAGACACACCGCTTCAAAAGTTTGATGTAGTTTTCCGTGCAGCCTATTTTCGGTTATTCTTCTTCGTCTTCGCTTAAAGTATCGCTTTCATATGTGATATTATATCGTTGGAGGAGTATTCGGTTCTCGATTTCGGCTATTTCTCGAAGTTTTTCTTCAGAACTTGCGTGTGGCGCTGACAGTTTTTCTATTTTGCCGCATAGATTTTCAATCAAATCCTGTGCGTAGATTAAAGTTTTATCAGTGCATGTAAAATGTATAAATTCATTCTCGCCTTTATAATAGTTCTGATAATAGTTCGGGCACAAGAACCTGGCATACATCCTCAGAAAGTATCCCGTTAGAAAAATATCCCCCTCATACTCAATTAAGTAGTTTTCTGCTTCGTTTAGCAACGCCTCAGCTGCTTTTCTTAATAGGTTTATGTCTTCCGCTACTGCTTCGTGGTTTAGGGCTCTCAAAAGCTCATACATTGATATGCTTTGCCCGCATAAGTTTAATAAAGGCATCTTTAGTTCTTTTGTTACCATTGCCAAGTCGTTTTCAACTGCGATACATTCCGGATTACAGCATAGACCGTATGTCCTGTTTGTGCTTATTTCAAATTCCGTTTTTTCGTTGTTTTTAGGGGTTATTGTATATTTACGCCAATCTCTCTCATCATTTACACTCGTTAAGTCAATTATAGTATCCCATTGTTGTTTATCTATTGTTAATGTAATATTATTTAATCTCATCGTATAGAGCTCATTATATTCATCCGATTTTAATATTTTTACCATTTCCTTAAAATTAAACTTTTTTATAGCGCCTAAATACCCATACAACTCCAATTCATTAAAATATTCAGTTATATCGTGAACAGCGTTATTCAATTGAGTTGTATGTTTATTGTATTTATCTTGCTGTTCTATCAGTGTTGCTGTATCTTCGATTAGTTGTGCGTTTACCTGTTGGTCGCTGTGTTTAACTTGATTTAATACATTTATAAGTAACAAATAGTTCCAATTAGATGCGTCATACGATTCTATACTTTTATAAGTATTGCTTTCATCCGATATACATTCGATTACTTTGTCTTTGTTTGATTTTACATAATTTACACTATCT
>JAFSTL010000023.1 GCA_017450545.1 Alphaproteobacteria bacterium | reverse complement strand
GGAGCGCTTTGTATTTCAGTGACAGCGCGAGCAGATGATACCTCCAACAACTTCAATATGAATCAAAGTGAAAATAATAACAATTTAAGTTTGACGACAAATATCCAACAACAAACCATAAACACCCTCGAGGAGACAAGACTCTATTTAATACACGACAATCTGCTATCACAACAACAGGCATCACAACTGGAGGCTTGGCAGCTGCTTGCAATATATTGCACATTTCATACGATAGATAACAATTTAAGAACAATTGAGCCTAATTTCTCTTTAGCAAACAACACGTACCACCAAATAGTTAGGGGTACGTTATATATGTTTATCCATGATTTTTTACTCAATAACAACACATGAAATTAAATTACGATACGAAGCCTACCAGCCTCCAGCCGGTAGGCGATCTTTTCATTGGTTTAGTGTATTAATACAACCATCGGCATCACCATTTGCCTTTCCAAATTTATTTTTGGAGAAAATGTCCGGCAGAGAGCTTAAACTCTGACAGCCTTTAAAGATATGTGTCGTTGCTATTTCTGGTCTACTGTTTATACGTTGTCTTGCTTCTTTTTTTAGGTTTATCTCGAATAAACTTCGGCATCCAAGACACATTGCTTCTATACCATATACTTTTGTCATGTCGAAATGCCCTATGTCTATTTTGCTTAAATCCCAGCAATTCCTAAACATAGAGAACATATTTGTTACATTTTGTGTATTTAGGTTGCTTAAATCCAATGTTACCAAACTTTTGCAATCCGAAAACATCTTGCTCATATTGGTCACATTCTGCATGTCTAGGTTGCTCAAATCCAAGATAATTAGTGACGGCATATGGTTAAACATTGGTAAACCGCCACCTATAATTTTTGGTTTCACCCCATTTATTTCTTTAAATCGAAGATGCTATACTTTCGTCTCCAGCACACCATATAAACACCAAGGTTTAGACACATCAATTACTGTTTGACGTTCCAATACTGCGCCTGGTATATCTGCTACACCATCTTTATTAGAAATATAAGGGATATATTGCATTCCTTCTACAGAGATTGCTGCACAGCTCTCTTGCTGAAACAACACTACTGACGCCAGTGATGCTACTAGCAATTTTCTATTCATTTCGTTAACTTTCTTTAAAGATAAGATTCTTAATCTAACCAGCTTTAGATTTTAGCATAAAACTAAATAAGCAGTGAAGCAAAATCATTGTTTTTCTCGTTTCGCTTGACTTTGCGCGTATAAAGTTTTACTATTTTACGTCTGTTAGAGTATTTTAATGTTAACGCTATGGCAAAAATAAAATTGCTTAGTGATGATTTAATAAATCAGATTGCGGCTGGAGAAGTTGTTGAAAAACCAGCATCTGCTTTAAAAGAATTAGTAGAAAATGCACTTGATGCGAAAGCTCAAAATATTAAGATTTTTTTACAAAATGGTGGCAAGTCGAAAATCGTAGTGCAGGATGATGGGGAGGGGCTCGACAAAGACGATCTTTCTATGGCTATTATGCGGCATGCGACCTCAAAATTGACTGGGGATAATTTATTTGACATCAGGAGTTATGGCTTTCGTGGCGAAGCACTGCCTTCCATAGCTTCGGTAAGTTCCTTCACACTGGAATCTCGAGGAGCTGGGATAAATGTTGATTTTTCAAAAATGTCGGACATTTTTCCATCAACTATAAGCAAAGGAGCTCGTGTTACTGTCCAAAATTTGTTTGAAAAAATACCTGCTCGATTAAAATTTTTAAAATCAGATTCAGTTGAATTAACAGCTTGTTTAAATGTTATTGAGAATATTTCACTTATTTGTCCTAAAGTAAATTTCTCTATTAACACTGATGAAAAGCAAATTTTATCATTTATAAACGACACTATTGAAGCACGAATATCGAAGATTTTAGGAACAAATGTTTTTAAAAAAGCCATAAAATTTGCAGAAAAAGAGGAACATATTGCTGTTGAAGGTTGGCTTTTTCATCCTTTAGACAACCGATATTCCCAAGCATTTCAGAAAGTATTCATTAACAAACGTGTAGTTAAAGACAAAACTGTTTCCTTGGCAATTAGAAATGCTTATAAAGACCTTATTCCTGCTGGTAGATTTGCAATTGCGGTTATTTTTATAGACATTGATCCCTTTTATCTTGATGCGAATATTTCTCCGACAAAGTCTGAAGTGAGGTTTCGAGATACGGTATCCGTACAGAAATTTTTGGTAAATTCATTTAGAAAACACTTAAAGCATTTTGACAGGGTATCGAATGAATTTGAGTTAATAAATCTTGCCGAACAGAGTTTAGCATCAAACGTTGTTCATACTCCTGTTGTGAAACCGAATATACACAAATTTTTTCAGTCACCTAAACCAAGCCCTCAAATTCCCGCTATGCCCATGATTGAAGGTTCATTGGCTCTCGATACTTTTTCGGATTATTCGCAAGAAAAAGAGCAACAGGAAGATGTTGTGCAAAACAGAATTGAAGTATTATCGCCAACGGAGAAAATGATATATGGTGAACCGATTGCTCAAGTTTTCAATGCGTATATTATAACAGAAACTGAAAACGGAATAATGATAATTGATCAACATGCAGTGCACGAAAAAATAACGCAACATAAAATCATAAAAAATCTCACACAAAACAATAAGCAATATCTCATCAAACCAGAGCTCATTGAATTAAGCGATTCCGAATGTGAAGTTGCAAAGTCAATTTTAGACAAATTGACAGAATGTGGTTTTGTTATTGAGGTTATCCAAAAAGCACTTATGATTTCTGCAATACCCTCCATAATTACGACGGGTGAGGCGAAGCAATTCATAAAAGATATTGTTGTTGACGAAAAGATTGTTGAAGAACTTGAGGTTTTAGACCTTATACGCAAAAAGATTGCCGATAAAGCCTGCCATAACAGTATTAGATTTGGGCGCAAGTTATCGCAAGACGAGATGCGAGAAATACTTCACCAAATGTCAGAAACTCCGACAATTCACCAATGTAATCATCATCGAACCAGTTTCATTACTATAACGAAGGAACAATTGGAGAAAATGTTTGACCGATGACGTGTCATGGCAATACAATTGGGGCACAAAATCTATTTGCTGTGACTATATGAAAATCTGGCATCCTTTCACGCAAGAAAAAACTGCACCGTTGCCTTTAAAAATAGTTCGTGGCGATCGCGAATATTTGTATGACGAGGCTGGTAATAGTTATATCGATATGATTTCCAGCTGGTGGGTGAACATTCTGGGGCATTCTAAGCCGGAGATTGCAGATGCCATAGCAAAACAAGCGCATGTTTTGGAGCATGTTATTTTTGCGGGATATACTCACGAGCCTGCTGAAGAATTGGTTGATATATTGTCTCAGCATTTGCCGAAATCTTTATCCAAATTTTTCTTTTCTGACAATGGTTCAACTGCAGTTGAAGTTGCATTAAAGATGGCTTATCAGTATTTCTTGAATAAAGGCATTAACAGTAGGGATATCTTTGTCAACTTAGAAGGAGCATATCACGGTGATACCATAGGGGCAATGAGTGCTGCTGGCGTAAATTCAGAATATCATTCGAAATTTAAAAAATTTTTCTTCGAAACTTTTTCGATAAAATTCCCTAAAAATACTGAAGATGAAGTTACTTCGATTGACAAACTTCAGCAATTTTTGAAACAAAATCATCAAAAAGTTTGTGCACTCATAGTTGAGCCGTTAGTTCAAGGTGCGGCTGGTATGAAAATGTATTCGCCAGAATTCTTGGATAAAATTGTCGAAACGGTCAGACGTTATGATATTCTCGTAATTTTTGATGAAGTTATGACTGGTTTTTACAGAACTGGAACAATGTTTGCGATGAATCAAACGCAAAATATTCCGGATATTGTGTGTTTATCGAAAGCGTTGACTGGTGGTTTTATGCCAATGTCCCTAACTGTGACGACTGAAGATATATATAATGCTTTCTGGTCAGACGATTGGAGCAAAGCATTTATCCATGGTCATTCATATACTGCAAATCCACTAGCCTGTGCTGCAGCTTGTGCGACGCAGAAGATTTTACAACGTTCTGAAATAAAGCAGAATATACAGCAAATATCAGAGACGCACAAAGTACGTTTAGCTGAGTTGTCAAGCAAAGATATTCTTACTCATAGGTCATGTGGGACGATATCGGCGATCGATCTTTCTTCAGTTGCATTAGCAAAACATATAGCCAAGGTTATGTTACAAAATGGCATAATAATACGTCCATTAAATAACACGATATATTTTATTCCTCCATATTGCATTTCTCAGCAAAATTTGCATAAGGCATATGATTTGCTGGAGGGGCACTTGGGACATGACGTGTGACTAAAAAGCCACAGTTTACAAAAACATGTAATTTTTGGTGTAGCTTGGAGAGCAAGGTATTGATATAAAAATATAAACTATAAAACAATACAATGCACATATTGAATAACTAATATGAGGTAAATTTACACTATAACTATCAACGCTAATTGCTAGACTAATAGGCAATTTTATGCCACAATGAAGGTATCCGCATGAGGAAATGTCCTTGGCGGAAGAATAGTGGGCATATGGTAGTATATTTTGAGTATGCCCCCCCCTAATTAATGTAAGTAAACTAATATTTGTAGACTTGTGTGTTCTTTCGATAAAGAATGCGTTGTATAAGGACAAATAGAACAACGGTAATTAAACAAAAGGAGGAATCAATATGAATACTTATATCAATGACATACCAAATTGGCATGATATTGCCCGTCCGGAGCAACATCTTCCGAGCGATACGGATGCCTGGTTATGGCTAGTTTTAGCGGGACGCGGTTTTGGTAAAACGCGAACTGGATCAGAATCGATCATGGAAATGGTTAATAGTGGGAAATACAAAAGCATTGCTATTGTTGGGAAATCAATTTTGGAGGCTCGCGATGTAATGGTCGAAGGAGTTTCTGGTTTGCTTTCGACGACATTAGCTAAAAAAATGTTTAGAAATGTTGAAGAAAAGGTTGAAGATGAAAATGTGATGAAATTCACTTATTATCGCTCAAGAAATTTGATTGTGTGGGAAAATGGTGCTCGGGCATATTTGATTGGCGCAGATAATTATGAGCGAATTCGAGGATACCAATTTGATTTGGTGTGGATGGATGAATTTGCAAAATACCGTTATCCAGAAGCGACATGGCGACAAATTTTGTTTGCATTGAGAGTTGGTGATGATCCGAAATGTATAATCACAACAACGCCACGTCCATTAAAAATCCTAAAGAAAATGGTTGAATCGAAATATACATATTTAACAAAAGGAACGACATTTCAAAATGAGAAAAACTTAAGTCCGACTTTTTTGAAATTCATACGAGAGATGTATGGAAACACTTGGGTTGGTCGTCAAGAACTTGAAGGTGAGCTACTTTCGGAAAAGGAAAATTCTGTATGGAAAAAGGCGGATATACGTTATGAAAAAATCGGAAAAGAGATGCTGGAACGAGTAGTGATTGGTGTTGACCCTGCTGTGACTTCTGATGAAAACTCCGATGAAACTGGAATAATTGTTGCGGGAATTGGATATGACGAGAAGATATACGTGCTGGATGACTTAAGTGGAAGATACACAGCGCCGGAGTGGGCGAAAACTGTATGTCGAGCTTGTTATGATTATGGCGCAAGTTGCATAGTTGCGGAAACGAACAACGGCGGCGATTTGGTTAGCGAAATGATAAAAACCATCGATCCGTACGCGCCATACAAGCAGGTGCGCGCTATTCGCGGAAAAATCGCGCGAGCAGAGCCTATTTCGCTATTGTATAGCAACAATCGGGTGTTCCACATTCGTGAGTTTTTGGAATTGGAGGAGCAGATGTGTAATTTATCATATGACGACCGAACAGAAAAATCTCCGGATAGAGTCGACGCTCTTGTTTGGGCAATACTTGAGCTAAAAACAAAAAAGGAAACTTATAATGTGTCGGTTCTTACAGTATAAGGAACATATATCATGTTATCATGGCAAAGCAGTTTTTCTTGCGCATGTTATCAAAGTTTTGCTATACTATTCGCGATATGTCGCGATTTTTTAAAAAAAGTATGGATAATTCTCAGATTAAAACCAACAAGAGCGGGGTGTTTTTATCAGTTGCGTTGTGTTGGATGTTTTACTTGTTCGCATATGTCGTTCGAGTGGAACCTAGTGTTGTTGCTAAGAACTTGATGAGTGATTTTGGAATAACGTCCTCGGTCATTGGAATTTTAGGCTCCATCGCTTATTTGCCTTATGTTGCCATGCAAATCCCGTG
>JAFSTL010000001.1 GCA_017450545.1 Alphaproteobacteria bacterium | reverse complement strand
AGAGAGGGGGATTCGAACCCCCGATACGGATTTATTTCCGTATGACGGTTTAGCAAACCGCTACCTTCAGCCTCTCGGTCACCTCTCCCGCCATTCTATTATACGGCGAACTCACAGCTTCGTCAAGTCCCTAAAAAGTCCCATAACTTATTCTTCCACTGTGTCGTATTGAGACAACAGGCGATCCATGTCGTTTCTGCTTTTGCTGTTCAATTTATGTGCATGCCGCTCGGTTTCGACCTTTTTGGGGCGCAATGTTGCCAGCTCTTCGGCGCTTTGGGCCTTTTGTCCGATGCTAATATCTTCATCTTCTATAAATTCATCGTCCTCCGGCTTTTCGTATGGTTTCTTTGCATCTTCTGCTATAACTTTATTATTATCCCTGTTCTCAAAAATATTTATCGTAGTGTTTGTCGACATATTATTTATTATCCCACCTTTAAGAAAATCCATTAACATTTGTTTTTTGTTTTGTGGCATCCTTGTCAAAATTTTTTCCTGCAACTCATCTGGCAAAACCAAAATCATAAAATTAGATATTGCGGTTATGGTCGGTCGAAGCTTTGAGTTTTCAATAAATTTAGGCGGCTCGCTTAACATACATTGGTTAATGATAAGCTCAATTATTGCCAAAATAATTGCTCCTCGAAAAATACCAAACAAACCTCCAAGAGCTTTATCCGTTGTATTTAACATGCTTTTCTTCACCAAATTCGAACAAAAATAATTAAACACACTAAGCAACGTCAAAAACATGATGAAAAGTCCACAAACTGTGACAAAATCCGCAATCAATTTGTGAGAAATATAACCGCGCATAAACTCTTTGGCGTACGGGAAAAGAGCAATAGCAAGGTATATACCTCCACACCAAGCAACGACGGAAAGTATTTCGCGGGTCGCCCCTCTTGCCCACCCGATTATGAACGACAAAAAAACTATAATGACAATGAAAACATCAACTGAAAAAAAAGTGAAATCCATCATAGCTATTTAAAATGACGCCATCGTCTGTGTACATTCTACCACAGTTGGTCCATATCGCCCACACGTTCCTTTATTTTCACTGGCGGAGAGAGGGGGATTCGAACCCCCGATACGCTTTTGGCGTATACTCGCTTTCCAGGCGGGCACCTTCAGCCGCTCGGTCATCTCTCCAATGTTTATGCCTGCATTTTATCCGAAAATACTGCTGACCTGCAACGGTGAGCAAGTTAGCTATTCGCGTTTGACAGCCTGCAACAATCCACTAACAAGCTCATCGCAGCCAGTTTTTGTTGCTGCAGATATCGTGTATACTTGTCTTTTTGTTTCGGTTTCAAATCTTCTTTTCAGTTCTTTGAGCAACATCAGGTCACATATATCTGCTTTATTTAAAGCAATGATTTCCGGCTTTCTATACAATTTTCCATCATACTTCTCCAGTTCAGCCCGAATTGTTTTGTAATTACCCCAAGGGTCTTCCTGCGAAGCGTCAACTATATGTAGTATCACAGAGCACCTTTCCACGTGCGCCAGAAACTTATCGCCAAGTCCTTTTCCCAAATGTGCCCCCTCTATAAGTCCTGGTATATCCGCAATTACGAGCTCTTTATCGTAAAACTTTATCATACCGAGTTGTGGGGTCAACGTCGAAAATGGATAAGCCTCAATTTTCGCCTTAGCATTTGTTACAGCAGAAATAAATGTTGACTTTCCGGCATTAGGCATACCAACAAGCCCTATATCCGCTATCAACTTTAACTTTAGCCAAACCCAACGCTCTTCACCCGGCTCTCCATACTGAAATTTCCTGGGGGCTTGGTTTGTTGATGTTTTGAAATACGAGTTTCCCAAACCGCCTCGTCCTCCCTTGACCAACAGAACTTTTTCTCCATCTTCGGTCAAATCGGCTATCTCTGTGTATTTATCCTCGTCTAGAATTTGAGTCCCAACTGGCACTTTCAAGATTATATCTTCTGAAGATTTTCCTGTTTTATTCTGTCCTGCTCCGTTTCCACCTTTTCTAGCTTTAAAATGCTGCTTATATCGGTAATCTATCAGCGTATTGATATCACGGACAGCTAAGGCGTATATTGAACCACCTGCTCCGCCTGCGCCTCCATCAGGACCACCAAATTCGATATATTTCTCTCGTCGGAAACTGAGGCAACCATCGCCTCCATCTCCTGCCTTTAGATATATTTTTGCTTCATCCAGAAATTTCATTTATTTTCTTCTATGTAATCTTCAAATGCCGTTCGCGTCATAAAACCAACTTTTGAAGCAACTTCCGTTCCATATCTGAATATTTTTAGCGTAGGCAAAGAACTTATGTCATATACCGTGGCTAAGTCCTGAGCCTGGTCTGTGTTTACTTTCGTAATCACTGTGTCCGGATTTGCTCTTGAATAGTCTTCCAGCACAGTTCCCATCATCCTGCAGGGACCGCACCATGGTGCCCAAAAATCCACTATAACAAAGTTATTATTCGCTAATATATCTTCAAACTCACTCTTCTTCGTAACTTCTATAATCATCTTGTCCTCCTATTCAGCCTTAATTTTTTCTATTTCTCTCATCACTATCTTTTCAACAAAAGCCTCCATCCTATGATCAACCCAATGTTGAATTATTTTCGTTGCTATCTCTGAAAACAACTGTTCCACTGTCTTTGCACCAACGCCTGCTTCCTTTTTATTTTTTCCATACGCATTTAACGCATTCGTCAACTGTTCAAATGGGCTATGACGCTTCGTCGGCTGTTCATCCTTTGCAACGTTAACGACGCTTTCTGAAAGAGTACTTCTTTCCTGATACACATTTGCATTTTTGTTTTCTCGGAGCTCATCTTGGTTTGGTGTTTGTTCATTTGTAACAACCTGGTCTGCATTTAAACTTATCACGTTATCTGGCTGCTCTCTGTATACCTCTCGATTTTCTTCTTGCTTGGGCGTTTCTTGCTTTGTGTCTTGATCTTCTGACACATATTTCCTTATCGAGGACAATATATCTTCCATGGACATTTCTGCATCTGAATTTCTATTCACATTATTCATATGTTTTTCCTCTCTATAATCCTCTGCTCGCTTTTGAATAGTGTTTCTTATAACTAAATTCACTGTCCTTTATTTTCAGATATTTCGGGTTCATTCTCCCAATTAGCGCATTTGCTCTGCATTGGCTCGAGAAATAATCGTTCTCTGCTCGTGTCTCCATATATTTCGCTTCAAACAATTTTTCTTGTGCATCCAACACATCGTTTATAATTTTTACACCCTGTTTATATTCTTCCTCAGCATCATTTAAGGCAATTTTCCGTGCCGCGACAGCTTTTTTTGCAGATATCAGACTCTGCTTTGCTGCCGCCATTGACGCCCAAACAGTTGTTATTTGCGATTTAACATCCTCTAAAACTTTCTCCCTATCGACTGCTGCCTTAGTTGCCAATTCGATATATTTACGTTTCTCTGCCCTGGCCGTTCCTCCATCGTATATAGGAATATTGACCGATAGAGCAACAGTTGTTCCGCGCTCACGTGCTTTATCGCCTTGATGAGCACGTGTATTTGTTGACGAGTTATACGAATTATCATAAGAACACGAAACATCTACGGATGGAACAAATTCCGGATTTGGCTTCTTTATAGCTTCCTTCGCTGCTTCCAAAGCGTGCGTCGCAGCGATTATTTCTGGATTATTATTTTTCGCAATTTCAAATGCCTGCTTTTCGGTTATCTTTTCATCAAATATCTTTGCCGGAGTAGTTAAAACCTGAGGCACCTTATATCCAGTTAACTCCTCAAATTGAGCACAATACGCGATGTATTCCGCAGCAGCTCGAGCTAATTTCGATTCTGTTTCGGAGACGCTAGCAATAGCCTGTGAAACGTCTAAATATTTCACGGAACCAGTTTTATACATCCATTCAGCGACTTCTTTGCTATTTTGACGAGCTTCTAGAAGGGATTTCAGGTGATTTATTTCATCTCGCTTTGCCAGCAACGCGAAGTACACTATGGCAACATTTCGTAATATCTCTTGACGTTTCGCTTCATACGCAGACCATTTTGCTTTTATATTCAGATTTGTTTCTTTTAAAGCTGCCACGTCTGAAAAACCATGGAACAAATTTTGGCTAACACCAACTCCATAGGAAAAAACTTTGTTCTCGTATTTTTGGTCTATCCCCCCAGTGCCTTCCTGGCGCTCGCCAGTTAAAGCCTGCTTTTGGCGGTCTGGAGCATCATACGTGCTCAAGTCCCTTTTGCTATCAGCTTGATACTTTGTGTTTAGGGACACTCTTGGCCTCATTGCAGCTGCTACCGTAACGTAATTTTCGTGCATCGCTTTAAGTTCATTTTGAGCCGACAAAATTTCCTTATTCTTTTTTAATGCGCTTTCCATCGCATCAAATAGCGACCCGCGTGTGGTTATCTTTTTCTCAAAATCCTCTGTTTTTGCTTTCTCCAGCGCCTTTTGCGTCTCTGTCATAGTAAGATTTGTTCCTTCATTCAAAGCATCTGATTTTT
The DNA here is from genome assembly GCA_017450545.1 of Alphaproteobacteria bacterium. Lineage (GTDB taxonomy): Bacteria > Pseudomonadota > Alphaproteobacteria > RUG11792 > RUG11792 > RUG11420. The sequence continues at coordinate 325 of JAFSTL010000001.1, read as the reverse complement.
CCGCTACGGCAACAGAACAAAGACAAACCAAACACAAAACTTTTCCATTCACCACAAAATCACTCAAAAACAAACCTACGTCGTTGCAAACAGAATAGCATCAACAAAAAATTCTCTCAACTCGTCAAAATTCGCGATTGGTAAATTTGGAGGGACCTAACTGATTATCGAATATAATAAGTCGTCATTAAACAGCAAAAGCAAAGAGGCAGAAATCATATCCATTGCTTTTGAATAGCAACTTGTTCGTCAATGAAATCATGCGAGGCGTCTTCGTATAACTGAATTTTTACTTTCAACTAAACAAGTCTTAGACTTGCTTATT
>JAFSTL010000022.1 GCA_017450545.1 Alphaproteobacteria bacterium | reverse complement strand
GCTTCATAATTGCATTCTGTTTTTCTTTTTCTTTGTATATCGCATTATATCGTGCACATGCTTCTTCGCAAGACTTCGTGCTAATATAAGCATATTCTGCAAACAACTTTAGTCCATCGCACACCTTGTATTCCGCAGCAAGGTTTATGGCATTGCCTTTTGTGTGCGCATTAGTGTCAACTTTTCTTCTCATTTGATGGAAAACGCCCGAGAACGTCCAGTTGTCATTCAGTCTGTATTGCAAGCCGAAGTTCCACGCGCGTCCAGCATTTGACTTGTCTGTCCCAAGGAAGTTACCTATGTATTCATACCTTGTTAGCCCCTTATCAATTCCATTCCCTAATGCACCTTCTTCGTTTCCAGTCTTTGTTCCTTCCGTCTTTTTGTCATACAAGTCTTTTGGAGTTCTCGATTTACCATTGTTTAGGTATCCTGCTCCAACTGACCACTTGTCATAACTAATCGTTCCACTTAAAAAGTATGAATTTGTATTATGCAATTTTATCTTTCTGTCTATCTTTTCTCCATTATTCTTTATATTTCCTTCAGCATCTTTTTCCTGGGTATAGCTTGTAACATTTACCGATCTTGTGCTTCCATGAACATAAACTCCTGAAAGTTGCAGACCTATACCATTCTGAAATGTATGCTCATACGTCAAACCTAGCTCTATATTAGATCTATCTGATGGTTTCTGACTTCCATCTCCTTGTATAAAAAGACCGTTATCATTTCCGTTAGAGGAACTTCCAGCACGACAATTTTTACCTTCATGCCCAACCTGCTTCGTATCCGGAGTAATTGCAATTCCAGCCTGTAGACCATATATTCTTGGAGTGTAATAAACCCCTTTTGTCGCCTTTCCTGAATATCCGATCATATTTATTGGTGAAAACATCCCGGCGACAAAATCAAAATCGGACGGAACAGTGCCATCAAGACCACCGGTTCCACCAAGCAGTTGCTGACCGCTCTTGACACATTTTCCACCAGGTCCCTTTACATTCCCTACCTGAAAAGTACCCAAACCATCCCGAGAAAATGAAACATACAGTTTATCAACTCCGGTGTCTCCCTTCATAACATCAACATCTATAACCGCCATATACTGCGTTTCGTTTTGCAGTTTTCCAACAGCCTTGACTTCTATATTCGCATCTCCGGCAGAAATTCTTGTCATACTTGTATCTTTATCAGACTTTTCGTACCCAGAAGGATTGCCTTTATAGTATGTAATATCAGGATCGCCAAAACTGCTGTGGACTGATGCTGCTCCTGAAACTATTAATTGAGGCTTTTCCGCTGAATCCTCTTGTTTGACTGCCTTTTCTTTTTCTTCTTCCTTACTGTCATTTTTACAATTATTTTGTTTATCTATTTGTGTGTTTTTTCCTAAAACTATAGCTGGACTTAAGACAATTGAGGCGCAGATTAATAAGCTCTTTTTCATACATTTACCAAAAAAAAGACACAATTCTTTCTTATGATACACAAAGCAAACGCCATTTTGCTAAAAAAATGTTAATTTGTTGTTTTAATTTTGCATAAAAATTTTTGAGTTGCTTTCAGAAAAAGAGATCTATAAAACTATAAGATAAAAATGTGCCCAAGTTTATCTGACAGCGTAATTCGACGAATCTCGAATATTATAAGAAAGAAAAGCACTAGGAGTACGTAATATGTACCCTTAATCTTTTGCGCAAACATCCTGTCTTTTTATATTCTTCGCATCGATTTTAGGAAACAATGGTGTTACACTATCAATATGTATTGTTTCCGGCAACGCTTCAGCATCAGAAAGTTGCATATCGCACGACATATGCAATTGATTCATCAACAATGTTGTTGCTTGTGGAATTACTGGATATAGATATTTCGTTATCTTGTAAATCGTTGCAGTTAAAATAAATAATACATCTTGCATTCTGTTTGAATTATCCAACTTTAAAGTCCAAGGTTTTTTCGCATCCATGTATTGATTTGCTAAGGTGATCGCCTGTTCAATTTTCTCGAGATATTTACTAAAATTATAGTTTTGAACAAGCGGAACAATCGCTCCTATGCAATTATTTACAGAATTAATAAACTCTTCGTCCTCTGCACTAGTCACTGTCGGACGATAAACGTTCCCATTGCAATATTTAACTATAAACGCCAAAACACGACTGCAAAGATTGCCGTATGAATTCGCGAGAACAGAATTATACCGATGTATAAATGAATCAAGAGAAAAATTACCATCTGAACCAAATGTTATTTCCCTCATCAAATAATATCGCAAAGCATCAGACCCAAATATTTTGCAATACTTGTATGGATCTTGAACATTTCCCAACGATTTCGACATTTTTTCGCCTTCGCTGAGCCACCAGCCGTGCGAGACGACTTGTTTCGGCGGTTTTATTCCAACTGCCATCAAAAATGCAACCCAATATATCGCATGAAATTTGACTATTTCTTTTCCGACAAAATGAATTACATTGTTCCAATACTCATCATTATTCTGATCTTCATTTTCAGGATAACCATTTAATGTCAAATAATTCGTTAAAGCATCCAGCCACACATAAACGACGTGTTTTGGATCATCAGGAACCGGTATGCCCCAACTGAAAGTAGTTCTAGATACTGCTAAGTCTCGCAATCCCTGCTTTATAAAGCTCAGCATCTCATTTCTGCGCTGAGTTGGGTATACAAAATCTGGGTTTTTCTCATAAAAATCCAATAATTTATTCTGAAACGCCGACAATTTGAAGAAATAGCAAGGTTCCGTTATATACTGCACCTCTCCCCCCAGTGGCGACTTGCCATCAACCAGTTCATCTTCGGCAAAATATGCTTCATTACGCATATCATACCACCCAGAATATTCTCCAAGGTATATGTAGCCAGCGTTCTTTAGCTTTTCCCAAAAATGTTGCACTGTCTTTTTATGACGAGACTCAGTAGTCCTTATAAAATCATCATTTGATATATTCAGCACAGGGAGTAAATCTCGAAATAATTTCGAGATGCTATCCGTAAATCCTTGCGGAGTATTTCCTGCTTTAATAGCACTTTGCTCAACTTTTTTGCCATGTTCATCGGTGCCCGTTGTGAATTTAACATCCATCCCAAGCATCCGATTAAATCTCGCAAAAACGTCGCATGCAACCGTCGTGTATGCATGGCCGATATGCGGCTTCGCATTAACATAATATATCGGCGTCGTGATATAAAGCTTCTTCATTATTCGAACTGAGCAAGAGCAACTACCTTTCTTCATTGTAGCATAAAATTTGCCAGCATCGCCTTTTCAGCCCCCTAGTCCTCAACTTAAAACTCTAACCATCCAGCCCCATTTTGTACTACTACGACCAGGTTCTATAATACTAACATAAAACGGAAATCATATCGCAAGAAAAAACTCACTTAATCCTTTTTTCTCAGCTCTATGTTGCTGGCTGGTCTTATCATATCACCTATCGGTAGTCACACCTCCAGTATTGCTTTTAGAAGTTCTCTAAAATTATCAATTTGTATTTTGCGTTCGTAGTATTGCGTCGCATACGTACTGATCTGGTCATACTGTAATTTGTATCTTATTCTATTCTGTGTCCAATTCGGATTGGTCTCGTCCATCTCGATGTCCGTCTTTATTCTCGTTATTCCGTTTATTGTTTCTTCTTTTTCATTGTCAGTCACTGTACTCAATGTTTCATTTCGCTTTATGCGATTTTGTATATTGTTTATCCTTTGTGCTAATCTTAGTGCATTTTCCAGTGCTGCTCTTTGCCCTTCTTTTGTGTCGTTTATCATGCTTGTTGAGAAGCTGTGCGCGAAGTTTTGTTTCATTAATAATTCTCTGGTCTGTTGCACCATATTGCATTGAATTTG
>JAFSTL010000021.1 GCA_017450545.1 Alphaproteobacteria bacterium | reverse complement strand
TCAGGCAGTCGCTGATTGTATAACAGAAACAAACGAGTTTAAATTTAAAAATAAACAGGATGTTATAATATTCGATGTTGAGGCAAAATATTATACTGCCGAGAATTGGAATGCTGTTGTATTGTGGAACTATTTACACGTACTCAAGTGGAATTATTTAAATAATAGTAACATGAGCAAAGATGAAGTATTCGAGGAGGTAAGGCGAAGAATATGTGACCAATATCCAACAAAAGGCGTAAAAGATTTAGAAGGGCAATTAAATAAAGCTATTAGTGATATAAAGGAATATGACAAAGAGTTGTCTTTGGCGGATGAAATGAAAGAATTTTATTCAATAGCACGGAATACGAAGGGTAAATCATTTAAAGAGATAATACAAAATAATCCGATGTTAGCACCTAACGCAGACTGGAGCATGGAAAAATCAATAGAAAAGGACACAGAGCGACAGCACTTACAAAAAAAGAAAAACGTCTCAGAAGAAGACATAGACTGGGTAGATTTTGAGAATACTAGTCTCAGAAGTCATAATTTTACCCCAATCAAAATAAAAGCAGATAATACAATATATTTTATTAATATGTATACATTTTGTATGCCACTTAAATCATCTTTAGGCGATCTAGAATGTTGCTTGTATTATGTGTCTAAGGATAAATCTCTAAAAGGTATGAGCTGGAGTTCTGAGGAATGGAAAAATTCTCTAATACCGGATAAAAGCATTTTGGACACGATACAAACTCAAATACAAGAACTTTTTAAAGATATCATTAAATCAAAAGATATACGCATACAATAAAAACGCATATTTTGCGTTTCATATTAATTATATGAAGAGTATGATAAAGTGAATATGAGTATAACAGAAAAAGGCGTCATAATGAAACTTGCACAACAATGAGGTGTCGTTGGTTATTGAAGCATACAGATAGCAAGACGCGTAAACAGTTTCTTAACTTTTGTTCGGAAGAATGAAATAGTGGTTTGCAGTGTCTGAATAAGAATGGTAAGCAAAGTCAAGACAGTTGCATTTGTTGGAATGAGACCGATTGAAATAGTCGTTGAAGCTCAGATTTCACCAGGTCTAAGTTCATTTTGCATTGTCGGCTTGCCGGATAAGGCTGTTGCGGAGGCGAAGGAGCGGATACGTTCTGCATTTTTTCAACTCGGAATTGGTTTTCCAGCGAGTAAGGTCGTAATCAATATGGCTCCTGCGGATATTCCAAAAGCCGGATCGCACTATGATTTGCCGATAGCTTTGGCAATTTTGGGAGCTATGGATGTGATTGACGTTTCGATGCTTGAGAATAGCTTGTCAATTGGGGAACTTGGACTTGATGGAACGTTGCCGTATATTTCTGGAACCATATGCGCTGCGATGCTAGCGAATGAAAACAAATTGTCGCTAATATGTCCCAAAAAATGCGAAAACGAAGCAATTTGGAGCGGAAATAATAGCATAATTGCGACGCCTAGTGTAATTTCCTTGCTCAATCACATAAATGGCGTGACACAAATAAATTCTCCTGAAATTTCGGCGGTAAAAGTTGCTGAGGTAGATTTCGGTGTGGATATGGCCGATGTGTATGGGCAGTTTTTTGCGAAACGAGCATTAGAAATTGCAGCTTCTGGACGACACAATGTCTTGATGATTGGTTCGCCTGGTTCTGGAAAATCAATGCTAGCCTCAAGAATGAGGACGATTATCCCGCCACTTACTCCGACTGAAGCTTTGGAAACGACGTGCATTTACAGTCTAGCCGGAATGTCGCCAAAAGAAGGATTGGTGTATCATCCACCATACCGGGAACCGCATAATTCAGCATCTCTGATTTCAATGGTCGGAGGAGGAGCTGATGCAAAACCTGGGGAAATTTCTTTAGCGCACAATGGTATCTTATTTTTGGACGAGTTGCCAGAATTTCAGCGCTCAGTCATAGAGGCGCTGCGCCAACCACTTGAGACAAATGAAATTACGATTTCACGCGCCAAAGAACATATCACGTATCCCGCAAATATTCAACTTATAGCCGCAATGAATCCATGTAAATGCGGGTATTTTGGAACAGACGAAAAACAGTGTTCAAAAGCACCAAAATGTGCTGTTGAATATAGAAACAAAATTTCAGGTCCAATTTTGGACAGATTTGATATTATCGTGTATGTCAACAGCGTAAAAATTACGGATTTATTCGAAAATACGCCGAGAGAAGATTCTGCTACCATAAGGGCGCGTGTTGAAAAAACAAGAACATTGCAAAAAGAACGTGCAGAAAAATACGACATAAGCGCACCATACCTTAATGGAAAATCACAGGGGAAATATCTCGATGCAATAACAAAACTTGACGCAGAAACAGCAAAGTTTTTCCAAAATGCTATTGAACATGCACACCTGTCCGCACGTAGTTACTATAAAATACTTCGAGTGGCACGAACAATTGCGGACATGGAGGAGACTGAATCAATCACCCGACAGCATATATCAGAAGCCTTGCAGTATAGATTGCTATAGAAGATGCTTTCATAAAATCAATATCTGGACACTTTTCGTATTGCTTCGTGAGCACGTAAATCGGATATTATCATAATAAGCTGAGCAATACTGCTTACCTCAATATCCAATTTTAATTGAGTAAGTTCATCGATTCTTTCAGTTATATTTAAAGTTGATATGCGCGCACCACGTTTTTCTATTAAGTTGGAAATATCAGACAGAACACCTGAAAATTTATTCAATACAATAAATAAGCTTACAACATTTTGCTTATTATAGTCATATGCTTCCGTTTTCCATGATAATGGAGTGACGTGCTGGTCGCTCAAATTTCGTTTTTGCACAAAAATAGGACAATCTTCCAAATGTATTTCAACATGCTTATTCTGAAATATCAGTCCCACAATCCTATCCCCCGGCATAGCGGAGCAACAGGAAACATGTACTAGTGGCAATGCAGGCAATCCGTTTACAGGAGGCCTATTCTCGTATTCAGAGGGAACGACACCAGTAGAACTGTTTTGCAGTGCGAGGTTTGTGTGTTTCAATTTGTTATATGCTTCCAATACTTCTTGCATTATTAAGCTAGCGGTTCCGATGGAATAAAACAGCCCATTCTCTGTCGAAAAATTAAAATATTGAGCAAGCAGTTGTATTTCCGAGGGGGGCACATTGATGCCACATTGTTGAAAAAATGTTTCAAAATTACCTTTTCCAATTATAGTAGTCTGCTCTTTTGCGAATGAGTTTAATGATTTATTCAAAGCGACTTTAGCTTTTGTTGTTATGACAAAGTCATTCCAGGTTTGTTTAGGGAAACTACTTTTATTTGTTTCAATCTCAATTTGATCACCATTTTCAATAACAGTATTCAATAAGACTGAATTTCCATTGATTTTTGCACCAATAGCATGATTTCCAACGTCCGAATGGATTGCATAGGCAAAATCCAAGACAGAAGCCCCTTTAGGAAGAGACATAATTTCACCTTTAGGCGTTATGCAGAAGACTTTGTCTGACCTCATTTCGGTTTGATTATTTTTGATAAATTGCTCTATTCCAGCAGTGCTTTCAAAAACATTTAAAAGACCATTTATCCATAAGATATCCTTCTTGGAACTTTTGGTATCCCCTCTGCAGCCTGACTTGTAATTCCAATGAGCAGCAATACCACGTTCTGCAATGTCGTGCATTTCTTTTGTCCTTATTTGGATCTCGATACGCTTGTTTAAAGGCCCAATAATGCTTGTATGGATGGATTGATAATTATTACTTTTAGGTGTACTTATATAATCGCGAAATCTTTTTGGGACAAGAGTATAATTTTTATGAACCAATCCCAAAACTTGATAACACTGTGGTATAGTTTTGACTATAATACGAAATGCCATAATATCTGAGATTTGGTCAAATGTTATCCCTCTTAAACTTAACTTTTGCCATATTGAATACGGTTTCTTCAATCGCCCAGAAATGATGCAATCTTCATCGACAGATTTTGCCAATTCATACAATGTTTCTGATATGGTCGTAATCAATTCTTTTTCAGATTCATAAAGTTTCTGTAGTCTGGAGTGTATCGTGTCGTATACATCTGGGTTTAGTTCCAAAAACGCTAAATCTTGAAGTTCTTCTTTTATGCTATCGAGTCCAATTCTTTCTGCCAGTGGAGCATATATTTCCAAAGTCTCCTTTGCGATAAACTGCCTTCTGGACTGTTTTCTCTTGTATTTTAAAGTTCTCATATTATGCAATCTATCGGCGAGCTTTATAATAAGCACTCGGATATCAGATGCGGCGGAAATCAACAATTTTCTAAAATTTTCTGC
>JAFSTL010000020.1 GCA_017450545.1 Alphaproteobacteria bacterium | reverse complement strand
TTTACTTAAGCTGAACTTCATTTTTCTTGTTCTCCTTAGAAAAACATTCTTACTATTTTTATAGTACCACACTTTCCCCAAAAGTGCAAGAAATATTTTTGTAAAAAAAACACTTGCGTTGGGAGAAAATGTGTGGTATACTGGAATAAGAGAGAGTATTAAGTGAACGAAAATGAACAAATTTTCGAAAATATTAAGTGGTGCGGCGGTTGCTGTGGTGGCGACGATGAGCGCACGGGCGATTGAGGTGAAGCATTTTGAGGCGCAGATATACGAGCTTGCGAACATGAAGGAAATCACGAAGCAGGACCCGTTTTTGACGGTCGCAATCAAGGTTTTTCAGGATAGTTACCGGGCGCACTTGGATGAATTGCGTGCGAAAGAAAATCCGTCTGATTTGTTGAGAACGGATAATTACAAGTATTTCTTGACGATAAACAAAGTTATTATAGAAGAGATGGTTAAGATGGCATTCGGTATTGAGGTAACCGGAGATAGTGTAAATTATGTGAAATCAAACAAAGATAAAGTAATCGAATGTATATCGGGGGGGGGATATTTACAAAAGTATAGAATCGTATGACGCATCTAATTGGAACTATTTGTTACTGGTAAATGTGTTAAATCAAGTTAAACACAGCGACCAAAAGATAGACGCAGCATTAATAAATGCTACAGCCGAGCGGATAGCAAAGCAAGATAAATACAAAAAATATACAGCTCAATTGAATAACGCTGTTCACGATATTACGGAATACTTCAACGAACTGGAGTTGTATGGATATTTAGAAAAAACTCGAGCGATAAAGTGGGAAGATACCAAACTACCATCAAACTACAACGTAAAAATTGAAGAGTACGCATTAAAGAAGATCGGTCTTAAGCACAAAGAAGATAAAACAATAATTGACGACAAGATAGACGCAATATACAGACTAGAAAGTTTATTTAACTCCTATCGTATAGGCTCAGGGATTGCGGTAAATATAGTAAAAGAAACAATAGAAGGGATTCGAGGAGTTGCCATACATGAAACCGAAAGCGAGACTAAAGAATTAGGAATACAATACAAAATAAATTTGGACAACACGATATCTGAGAACAGATCACACTTAAACTTACAGACAACCTACATAAACAGCTATTTACAAATGTGCAAATTTGGAGACACAGGGTTTGGCAAAAACAAAATAGGATACGCCGACTGGCAACTCATGAAAGCAATAAGAGATGCCCACAAAGACAAAGCCAAAATAGACCAATTGCTACAAAAAGCGGGAAATATGCAACTAGAAGAAGATGAAATAGACATTTTAGATATGTATACAATAAATCGATATATGAACGCACTGGACGACGCCGCTTATGAAACGATATTTTATAGCACTGACCTGATATTATACAACGACATGATGCGGCTTGAAAGGAAGCTCATAACTCGGTTCGGCATAGATAGAAGCGATCCTAAAATATACAAAAAAGAATATGACAATAAATGCAAAGAATTAGCCGAGAAACTTGGATAAATAAAGTAGATAGAAATGCGGAGGAGCTCACCGCCGATTGCCTCCTCCGGAATTCCTCGTATCAGTGCTTTTGTTCTGAGTTTTTTTGTGTTATCCTATTACTGGAAATAAAGGTCAGATTGGTACTCAGCGGTGGGTGCTGAGTTGTTTTTGAAAAGGAATAAAGAAGGAAATAAATATGTTTTCAGTTACAAGTGAAACGATAAATTGGGGGGGTAAAAATTTAACCATTGAAACAGGGAAGATAGCACGGCAGGCAGATGGTGCGGTTGTTGTGAAGTATGGCGATACGACGGTTTTATGTACGTGTGTGTATGCTAAGAAAGTTGCAGATGATGCCAGTTTTTTTCCGTTAACTGTAAATTATCAAGAAAAGTTTTATGCGTCAGGGCGAATTCCCGGTGGATTCGTTAAGAGAGAGGGCAAGCCTTCAGACCGCGAGGTTCTTATTGCGCGGTTGATAGACCGCCCGATACGTCCTCTGTTTCCGGATGGTTTTTTGAATGAAGTTCAGGTTATTTGTACAGTTGTTAGCTATGACCCTGAGTGTTCTCCTGATATTGCTGCTTTGATAGGTGCATCTGCATCGCTTGCGATTTCTGGCGTACCTTTTGTTGCACCTGTTGCTGGGTGCCGCGTTGGTTATGATAAAGAGAATGGGTATATTTTAAATCCAACGAAACGAAGTGATTTAGATTTGGTAGTTGCGGGAACTAGCGAGGGAATACTTATGGTTGAATCCGAAGTGAAAGAGCTTTCAGAAGAAACCATGCTCGATGCTGTGATGTTTGGATTTGAGTCATTCCAACCTGTTTTGGAAATGATAGAGAGTCTGAAGAAAAAGGTTGGTAAACCTGTGATGAAGGTGACGCCATTTGAAGAAAAGTACTCTGAAACTTTGAAGAAAATCGAAAAGTTATCTCTGAAGAAAATAAAAAAGGCATTGACAATAAAGGCAAAATTAGAGCGTCGCGATTTAATAGAGCAGGCAAAAGAAGAGGTGTTTACTGAATTAGCGGAAGAACAGGAGCAAGTCATTCTGGATGCTTTGTTTGAATCGATTTTAGCAAAAACGATGCGTAGCACGTTGCTTTCAAAGAAAACCAGGATAGACGGTCGGAAACTTGACCAAATACGTCCGATAACTTGCGAAATAGATGTTTTGCCGAAGGTGCATGGTAGCGCCCTATTTACGCGCGGAGAAACACAGGCGCTGGTCGTGACTACTCTTGGTGCAACGTTTGATGAGCAGGTTGTCGACAATATTACTGGAGAAACCACTGAGCGATTTATATTGCACTATAATTTCCCGCCGTTTTCAGTTGGCGAAATTGGAAGATTAGGTGCACCAGGGCGTCGCGAGATCGGACATGGGAAATTGGCGTGGAGAGCTTTAAACGCACTAATTCCACCAAAAAAGAATTTTCCTTATACAGTACGCGTAGTTTCGGATATTACCGAATCTAACGGTTCCTCTTCTATGGCGACTGTTTGTGGCTCGTCTTTATCACTGATGTCAGCTGGTGTTCCCATGAGGGAACATATCGCTGGTATCGCAATGGGGTTGGTCAAGGAAGGCGACGAATACGTTATTTTGTCTGACATAATGGGCGATGAAGACCATCTTGGCGATATGGATTTCAAAGTCGCAGGCACAAAAGATGGTATAACAGCGTTGCAAATGGATATAAAAATAACAAGCATAAACAAGGAAATAATCAAATCGGCATTAGAACAAGCTAGACAAGGACGGTTGCACATATTAAACATAATGAATGGGGCAATTTCTCAATCAAAAGAAGATCTAAGTTCGACTGCCCCTCGTGTTGAAAACATAAAGATTGATAAGGAGAAAATCCGCGAACTAATAGGACCCGGCGGGAAAACGATAAAGGAAATAATCGATAAAACCAATACCAAAATCGACATTGATGACGATGGTGTTGTGAACATATTTGCAACTGATAAGAAGGGCATGGAGGAAGCGGTAGATACAATCAAAATGCTATGTTGTCCTCCAGAAATTGGTTCAATATATGACGGTGTAGTGACCAAGATTATGGATTTTGGGGCATTTGTATCACTTGGCAACAGCGAAGGACTAGTGCATATCAGTCAAATATCTGACACAAGGATAAAGGCAGTACAAAGCGTTCTTAAAGTTGGACAAAATGTAAAGGTAAAAGTTCTAGGGATAGATGAAAAAGACCGTATCAAGTTGTCAATGAAGGGAATAGAGCAATAATTAATTGCGATAGTGCTACACAGAAAGAGCTGTGTAGCACCGGGTTTGTAGGACTTAGTCTGTGTTATTCATTGTAATGTTCGGACTTGAGAAAACAAAATGAATTTTTCTTTTTTTCTTCGGCTTCTATGTGAGGCGTTATTGTCTTATCAATGTTCCGCAAAAGGTTTACATCATGGTATGTTTCGCGAATTTGTTCATATTGTTTGTACGTAACAGAAAAAACAGGGGGAATAAAATTTCCTGTAAACACATCCTTCGGATTATCATGAAAATCAAACAGTTGCTCACTTTCTGGAGAATACTCTATCTCTTTGCTTAATAATCCATCTAACTTAGTTGCTGGTGAAATACTTGTTTTACAGCAAAATAAGTAACGGACAAATTTGTATATTTTGGAACAACACGACTCTCTTGTGCGAGATGCAAGGATATCGTTACTTTGCGCAGGGCATAGACTATGAACAGAATGCGCTCCAGAGATTGCAAATAAGTTTTCTTCCGCACTAGCTAAGGAATCATCTGATTTCCAAAGTGTTTTGTAAATCTCAGCCTGCTCTCCAAAAAGAGATGCGAACACTCTATTTTCTTTTGTTTCGAACAAGTATCTTTGTAGCTGATAGCAAGCACTCATAATTCCACGACAAACAGTGTGCTGTACGGTGGTACGTATAGGAACGATTTCGTTCTTTTTCCTATCATATCCACAAATTGGTTCTTTCATAATGCCATTAGAATCGTATTTGCGAAAATTTACAGAGATCTCATAGTTATTAAAATTGAAACCTTCTGTTTCTCCATTTACAAAATGTAAAAATGGCACTTTTATACTTTTTATTAAATTTCGTTTTTCATCCCGTTTAAGTAACTCCTCGAATAAGCTTTCTACTGTTCGATCATCCATATAATTCATATGATGTTCCGGAGTATGCGCATATTTGTTCAACAATTTTGCAATCTCATTCGGAGATTCTGATAAGCCTGTTCGTTCCAAGATAAGTGATACACCATACTTGCGTTGTAGCAACGGGAGGTAGCTTTGCATCAATTCTTTTAAGACCGGATTGCTGTTCTGTGCTACTTCACGTAAAGAAGAGAACTTGGAACGAATTAAAGTGTTTTTTGGCTTCGGTGTTGATTCCATTGCTTGAGGGGCTGTCGTAGCAATTGCAACCATTGCTGATGCTACTATTAGAATCTTGGTCATAAAGTTTTCTAAAAAAGTTGTACCTGTTACCATTATTGCATTTTTAGTCGTATGCCTGACACAATAACATCACTCTTTGCCTAAAATTGCTTTATGGGGTAAATTTCTTTTATCTACATCAACCAAACCAATTGACATTCAAAAAAAACATTCCGCGTCGATACACATTCTATTATATCGCCAGCATCTTTTGCATAATATACGCTACCAAATTTAATTTTTATATTATATGCTATTTTTGCAAGTTCGGTTGGTATAACTGAGTATACTGACAAATAATATTTATAATTACAACCTTTACCAGTTTTTAACAAATCCGTTTTGGCTTTCTTGCGTACGTTGTCATAATGCTCGCGCAAACTATCCTGAAAAACCCTTACAGCAGTTGCTAAAAAAAATTCTCTCAGATTAAACATCTTTCAGGGTAGGAGAGAGTCTCTTTAGCAATGCAAGTAATTCATCGATAGAACCGTTGATACACAATCTGGCGAAGAGTGCCATAGAAATCGCTAGATTTTCAAGCGGTCTAGTGACTACGATAGAACGTCTGCGGAATGCTGCAAGCCAATGTCGCTGCCGTCAATTATTTCGTTCTATTTGCACAGTATATTTCTTTGACTGCGTCAAATTATTTTGAAGAATAAATTCTTTATAACTTTCGTAACGATCGGAATAAACATTACTGTTGTACATCTTAATTAAGGTTTTGGTATCACGACGTCCCAATGCCAACCCAATAAGTTTTT
>JAFSTL010000019.1 GCA_017450545.1 Alphaproteobacteria bacterium | reverse complement strand
GTAATTATGTAAGTTAGTTTCAGATTAGATCTGCGAGTTCTGTGCCATTATTTTTCATTAACGAGTGAATTGTACTAAAGACATGCCCGTATATATACTGTTTTTGTTCATATGTTTTTATCCGAGGCTCTTTAACGAAAACTAGGCTGTTGCAACCTTCGAGCATAGACCCGTATAAAGTATCAGTGATACTAAAACTGCTGAGATCTAGGTTCTGAAGTTTCGAACAGCCTCTAAACATATAGCACATATCTTTCACATTGTGAGTTCTGAAGCTATTCAGCTTTATTTTTTCGAGATTTTTACATTTATCGAACATCCATGCCATATTCTTAACGTTTTTCGTATTGAAATTGGATAGGTCTAATCTCTTAATGTTATGACATCCATTGAACATCGATTGCATTGTTGTCACATTACTTGTGTTAAAACTTGTTATATCCAAATCTTTCAGTTTGTTGCACTCCATAAATAGCAGGCTCATATCTGTTACATTTGATGCATTAAATTTGCTCAAATCTAATTCTTTCAGTTTGCAGCAATACTGAAACATACTTTGCATATTCGTTACACCGCTTGCGTTGAAATTTCCGAAGTTGACTTTTTCTAATCTGTTGCATCCCCAAAACATCATTTTTGTGTTTGTAATGTTCGATGCTGCGCCTATCCCCCATAAGTCAATTTCAACAAATCCAGAATTAGCAAACATTCCTTCGCAATTCTTAGGCATTTTGACGAATTCATTGCCTCTTTTTTCTAACTTTATCCTTATGTTCAATCTTTTATCGGCATCCACTTCTCTTTTGTCTCTTACATCACTAAATGCTTCTTCTTCATTACACGTTTGATATTGCTGACCGTTTCGTTCATAAACCGCAGGAATTACTAATGTTATATCTCTGCAAGCATCAGCTGGAATATTGTTTTTCAGTGAAACCTTAGCTATATGATTATTATTTCCGTTGTATGCTGTAAACGTGAAATATTTGTTCGGTGTATTGTTGCAGCCATTAAATACTATAGTTTGTGCTCCGGCTGCAAATGTCCCTAAACACGTCAGCGCAACTATCTTTCCTATCATATCCATGATAAGTTCTAAAAAAACAACTTTATGCCCCTATTGTAATATAATATTGCCCAATATGCAAATAAAATTTCAAAATTTCTATAAAACATGGCACTCTAATATGACTGCAGGGCAGGGTGACTGCGAGCTTCCCCTGGTCATTGAAAATAAGAGCTCTGTACGCTAAAATGAGAGTAAGGCTAGTGGCGATGGAAGATTTGATGAGCATTGATAAGAGCAAGGCGCTGGATATAGCGTTGCAACAGATAGAGCGGGTTTTTGGAAAAGGCTCGGTTATGAGGCTCGGTCAGCGTGAAGTTATCGAGGTTGAGTCTATTTCGACCGGTTCGATTGGCTTAGACTTGGCGCTTGGTATTGGTGGATTTCCGAAGGGGAGAATTATAGAGGTGTATGGGCCAGAATCTTCTGGAAAAACGACGTTGACGCTTCATGTGATTGCAAATGCTCAAAAGAATGGTGGCACTTGCGCCTTTATTGATGCTGAACATGCGCTTGACCCAGTTTATGCCAGAAAATTGCATATAGATATTGACAATTTGATAATTTCGCAACCGGATACTGGAGAACAGGCTTTGGAAATTGCGGATACGTTGGTTCGTAGCGGGGCTGTTGATGTTTTGGTTGTGGACAGCGTCGCCGCTTTAGTTCCGAAAGCGGAACTGGAAGGAGATATGGGCGATTCTCACATGGGATTGCAAGCTCGTTTGATGAGCCAAGCCTTGAGAAAACTAACGGGTTCAATATCCAAGACGAACTGTATGGTTATATTCATCAACCAAATACGCCAGAAAATTGGCATAATGTTTGGAAATCCAGAAACGACGACTGGTGGAAATGCTTTGAAATTTTATGCCTCAGTCAGGTTGGATATAAGGCGCACTGGTTCTATAAAAGACAAAGATGAAATGCTGGGAAATCAAACTAGAGTGAAGGTTGTGAAAAATAAACTAGCTCCTCCATTTAAAGTTGTTGATTTCGATATAATGTACGGAGAAGGTATTTCCAAAACTGGGGAATTGATAGATTTGGGAGTGGTCGCTGGGATAGTCGAGAAGAACGGCTCGTGGTATTCATATAAAGACACGAAATTAGGGCAAGGAAAAGAATCAGCGCGAAAGTTTCTGAAAGAAAATCCACAAATAGCGGATGAAATTGAGACTGCGATAAGGGCGAATGCGGGATTTGTTGCTGATACGCTAACTGGAGAGAAGTTGCTCAGCGACGAAGAGGTAAACGAAACAGAAGAAAAGGAAGCAGTCGTTGAAGAGTAATTCTCGCAAAATAATAGCGGTAATTGCCGGGGCTGGAGATTTGCCCAAAAGGATAATTGCGAAATTATGTGAAATAAAGACAGATTTCGTAGTGTTGTCTATTGCCGGCGCAGGTTCAGAGGAGTATCCGCAATTTGCGCTCGGAGAAATAGGGCGAATGCTCGCATACGTAAATGCTCGCGGTGTTACAGATGTTGTTTTCTGTGGTGCTGTGAAGCGACCGAGTATGTTCTCATTAAAGCTAGACGATGTCGGAAAACGGTGGCTAAGGCGACTAGGCATTCGAGCTTTTCTGGGCGACGATGCGCTGATAAAAGGTATACGCAATCTTCTGAAGCAAGAAGGATTACGTATAATCCGCCCACAAGACATACTGGATACGCTGTTGACTCCATCTGGCGTTTTGACAAAATGCGCCCCCTCTGAGATGGATTTAAAGGACATAGCGCGAGGAATGTTTGTTCTAAACACGATGGCAAAAGCGGATGTTGGACAGTCAGTTGTTGTGCAAGAAGGTGTTGTGATAGCAATCGAAGCAGCAGAAGGAACTGCGGAAATGTTGAAACGAACACAAGGATTAAAGCTGACAGATAAACCTGGCGGGGTGCTAGTAAAGCTCATAAAGGTCGGACAGGATGAAGCAATAGATTTGCCGACAATAGGCTCACAAACCATAAGCGAAGCCCGGGGCGCGAAACTCTCAGGGATAGCAATTGGAGCGGAAACAACTCAAATAATCGATAACGAAAAGACAATCGCTTTAGCTGATGAGAACGAAATATTTATTATAGGTGTATAGCGGATAGATCACGTTAGCGATTGCATTTCCATTTTGAGTTGTGCTATCATATATCTATGGAGATGATTTAGTCGATTGGGAAATCGTGAAAATGAAAGGAAAGATTTGTGCAATATGTGCATTAGGTGTTTCGTTATGCTTAGTACAGCAGGTGCAAGCGCAGGAGGCTGTGAAACAACAACAAATGGCGAAGGAGCTTTACAAATATTACAAGCAGATAAGTGCGGCGGACACTGCGTATGAAATTATAACAAAATCAGGAATAATTGAAGAGGTAAAGGGCAAAACATTAGACGCATTAGGTGAATTGGGAAAAGACCAATCATACATAGATTCTATGAAATATATAGAAGAGGCTTTTAAAGAACAATTATACAAACCAGATCGTAGTTATAAAGACTATTATGAGAATGTAAAAACCAAAGAAAATTACAAATCTTTAGAAGACTTTGACCAAAGTAACTGGAACTGGCTACTGTTGCAGGAATATGTCGCAACAAATAGACTCGCCTATGGCTCATCAATAGACGAAGTGTTAAAAAAAGCTTGCAAAACCTTAAATCAAAAAACAGGTAAGAAGTACACAAAAGAATTGGAGTGGGCAAAGCAAGATCTGGTGGAGTATCTGAAACACGGATATGGAGCAATTATACAGAAGGTTTATGGGAAAAAAATAGTAAACGATGATATCTCTAATAACAACCGCCGCAAATTGGATGGCCAAAGCGTAACACAGGAATTCCTCGACCAATGCAACTACGTACAAGAAAAATACGACAGTGAAAAAAATAGAGATGAATTCCTAGCGATGTGCCCAAAACCACAGAAAAAAACAAAAGCCAAAAAAGCTAGCGACCTAACACCCGAAGCTGCTAAACTAATAGCAGAGAAGTATAAAAAAATACTAGAGGACAACAGGGAAATCTTATACAACAAGGAACCAGAAGGTCTTGACGCAAGATACAAGAGCATAAAAATAAAAAATTCTTCTATAGAACAACTATCCAAACAAAGACAAACACTAAAAGACAACCTGCCTGACAAAATAAAGGAAAGAACAGAGTATGAGGGGTGCTACGTTAAAGCATTATTAGAAGACTTAAATAATCCAGACAAATATAAACAAGCAAACATGACAGAAGAAGAAGGCAAAATAAGCATTATATTAGGAGAAATAAAAAATTTTAAGAAAGACTTACAAAACGACTTTTTAATACCATCAATCACAGAACAAGAATTCAAGAATGCAGGGGCATACACAGGCTATAAAAAAGAGATGGAAGAAGTACAACAAT
This sequence comes from Alphaproteobacteria bacterium, assembly GCA_017450545.1. Lineage (GTDB taxonomy): Bacteria > Pseudomonadota > Alphaproteobacteria > RUG11792 > RUG11792 > RUG11420. The sequence goes on along the minus strand of JAFSTL010000019.1, from coordinate 2,080 downwards.
TATTATGCAAAGAAGGGAATTATACACTAATAGCCACACTAGACCGTGAACTACATGACACTGTATACGAACAGGACAAAGATTTGATGAATAAACTGCAAGAAACAAAGGCACTATACCAAAAAATCAAAGAGATATATGGGATTGACAACAAACGATGGGATGGAGTAGAAAAAAACGTTATAGGAGCAGCTAAGCATAAGCTAGATGAAGAATATTCAGACTATTTAACCGACATCGAAAAAAACACAATAATAAAATTCACAGAAGGGCAAATAGATAAAATAAAGCAAGAACAAATACAGAAATACTCCAATATGATACCAAATGTAAAGCAATATCTGAAAGGAGGGTCAGTGTATCCACAAATCGGTATAGCGTGGGTAGAAAGTACACTGGGGATGCTACCAGATGTGGAAAGAGAAGTTGAAAAATACTACATGGCTATTGTAAAACAATGTGCATCCGCTCTGATAAACACCAAATATGATGTACCTGTACAAAAAACATATCAACGACTAAAGCAAAGTGGAAGTGTGGACATGATAACGCTAAAACAGCAACTAAAACTAGTGCTGAATAAAGAAGAAGAGGAAAGAGTCTTAAAAGCCGACCAGACAGAACAAAGAGAGAAAAAGGAGGGCAAAAAATCTAAATCACAACAAAAGATAGAAGAAGAGCGCGAAAAAGATATTGAGCTAATAAGAAAAACGCTAAACGCAGAACAGAATAATTATAACAATCAACTAACACAATACATAACACAAATCAACAAATTCCAACAGTACCAAAAGTTATGGAACCTGAAGCTAAACAAGATTTTTAATCTAGTCGTAAATTGGAGTTTACTAGGTGAAAGTGAAGCCCGCGAAAAGGGGGAAGCCTTTGTAGGTCAAATGACACGAATCGTGACAGACGATTCTTCACTATGGATATACGATGCAGTACAGATGGCAACGTATAAAGATGCATATGATAATAATGGATATAATCCGAGCAAATTCAACGATTGGATAGAAGATTGCAGGAAAGCAACAATGAAAATAGCGAACAATCCCGAAATAAATATCGACAATATAAGCGACTACACTGCAACGCTTATTTATAGCTGTATAATGAATTGCTTTCCAGAGTAGTGAGATAAAACGCATAGGAGCATCTCATTCAACGAGAGGTGCTCCATCTTATGCGGTCTCTGCTATAATATAATCGTATATCTGTCTTTTTAGAGTGACTCTTATGAGTATATTTAACCGAGTTGTTGTAGCTGGATTTGCAATATTTGCGATGCTTTTTGGTTCTGGCAATATTGCATTCCCTCCTATTTTAGGAAAAAATTCTGCATCTGTATGGGGCATGGCAAACCTTGGATGGCTCCTTGCGGCAGTTGTTATTCCTATGCTCGGTTATTTTGGTAGTATGCTCTTTGAAGCGGAAACTGAGAAATACATGAAACCGCTTGGAAAACATATAACGGCAATGTTTATGTTGCTTGTTATGATAATGGTGGGACCTTTCGGAGTCTCGGCGCGTTGTGTAAACGTTGCCTTTGGAGGTATTAGCGTCGCAATGCCAGATTGTCCAGTTTTGCTTTTTAACATTGTTTTTTGTTCTATTGCTGTAATTTTGGCTTGGAATCCTGGGAAGTTAGTTCAACTTATGGGAACTATATTTACGCCACTTAAATTCGGAGGGGTAGCTGTTGTGATTATAGTCGCAATGCTTATTGCAAATTCAGAAATTCCTGCAACTGATTTTTCCGCATCAAAGGCATTTATAGATGGCTTTGAAATGGGATATCAAACTATGGATTTGATTGCAGCCTTTTTCATGACTGCTCCTATTTATCTGTATATAAAAAATTCTCTTCCAGAAGAGGAGCGCAGTAACAAGAAGTCGTTAGTAAAATTTACAGGCATGGCTTGTGCAGTTGGTGGAGTACTACTCGCATTGGTGTATACCGGTTTAGCATATATTGGCGCTAAGTATTCCTCATTGCTTAGCGGAACATCCGATGAGGCTCTGTTTGCAAAAATAGCTGATATTTCTATGGGAAATTATGCAACAATTTTTGTTACGG
>JAFSTL010000018.1 GCA_017450545.1 Alphaproteobacteria bacterium | reverse complement strand
TTTAGGATATCCTGCATGAAATAGCCTGATGCGAAAAAATGTGTTTAAATAGGGAGGAATGCGAGAATAGATGCCCTACCGGCTAGAAGCCGGTAGTTCTATGTCACGCTTGGAAAGCGGATTAAAAGAGTAAACTCTCAGAATTAGGATATTTTGGATATATTATCCTTATGGAGTGCTTCTTGTACCTCTATATATGTTTAAACTTCTTTTATACTTATCTGTACAAATGGCACAACGAAGTACCCACAGATGCTGCCTCCAACATATTTTCTTTAATCTTTTGACCGCGCATTGTAATTTCCTGCTGTTTTCCCTTTTATATATTGCACGATTTTGGATAGCGATAGATGTGGCGGAGCTGAAATTAGCATACAAACATGATCTGGACTCACATTTCCACTGATTATATCGATGTAATTCTACACGCTTTTCAACAATATTACCGTATAATACTCTGCACCTATACTTTGTATAAAGTACTATGCGAGTTTCTTCTGAATGTCATACTTCACATTATACTGAAGTATTCGCCTAAAGGCGAGGGGGTTCACCCATCCAAAGGTTTGGAAATAAACCTTTACAATTTTTGGACAATGTGTCTTTTTTCCTATTTATTTCCCTAAATTTCTAATTTTATTGTCCCTCCGCGGGTTTCAAAGATTGGCTCTTTTTGCCACTCAAAGATTACTGGTGTGTCGTTCACTTCGCCGAAGATTACATATTTTATAGGCACTTGATCAGATAATGGGTTCGTTAATGTTATGTGAGTTACCTTGACAGCCTCAGATTCGTTTGTGTTTCGCACGTAAATTAATGGTGGCATATTGGTCACATATCTAATTCGATCAATTTCAAATTGATATTCTTCAAGTTCTTTATTGAGAATCTGCATATATTGGTTTATCTTATAAATTATAAATATTCAGTAACGTTATTCCTTGACAGTGTGTGCCCCAACGCAAGTGTTTTTTTTACAAAAATATTTCTTGCACTTTTGGGGAAAGTGTGGTACTATAAAAATAGTAAGAATGTTTTTCTAAGGAGAACAAGAAAAATGAAGTTCAGCTTAAGTAAAACCAAGTATTCGGGGGGGGCTATATATTTGAGGTATATTGCTGCTTCGATAATATTGACAATACAATATGGCAATGTTATTGCAGAACCGTTAAGTTTAGATGAAGATTTAAATTTATTAAATGAGGCAAGTTGGCGAATTGTTGCTCAGAATGAAATCATTGAAGCTAAAGCAGAAAGTTTTATAAAAGATGAAAACAAATATGGAGAATCTGTAAGAAAAGTTATTGGTAAGGCAATTGCAGATTGTGTCACCAATATGGGGGAATTTGCAAATAAGAAGAAAGAGGACACTGTAACCTTCGAGACAACCCCTGACGATATTGAGTATTCCGCTGAGAATTGGAATGCTGTGGTTTTGTGGAATTATCTCCATGTGATCAAATGGCATTTTATAGTTGAAGAAAAATTGAATACACTCATGTTGCCAGAATGGGATCCATTTGAAGTAGTTAAAGAAAAGGTGATGGAACATTATGGAAAGATGTATTCAATAGTTAACCTAGAGGATAAAGTCGATAAAGCAATAAGTGATATAAAGGAATATGCGCAAGAATTGCATTTGCCACATTGGATTAAGGAGTTTGTGTTTATTAGAGAAGACATAAGAAAGAAGGAAGGAATAAGAGAAGACGATCTCGTGACCCCAGTGCTGGCGGCAGGATGTATATTCTGTGACTGGCATTCCGACTTTATATCGTGTCGTGCTTATGCTCCTGTTTCCGATACAATGAATATCAACATTGTCGATAATGAAGGTCAGTCTTATCGAATCGGGTATTCTATAACATTAGATACTAAGTATGAAGAATGTTTCCTAAGATACAAAATTGATTATGTCGTTGCTATAGGAAATGGGGCAGAAAAATCCTTAGAACAAGATAAGGATGGATATACAATTCCTTCAATAGAAGAAAAAATGGCTAAAATTTTCGAAGGAATTGCCCTTAGGGAATACAAATAAATGTTTTCCTATGGCATGCGTGGAATTTGTGCAGATTAGTCTTCCATTTTTCAATGAAATGCCCTAAACTAGAGGATAGATATGTGCATTTTTTTGAAAATTTTATGGAAAACAGCAATCAAAAGTGTTCTGGGTGTGGATGTAAAGTTTCCGTCGTTGTATCGGTGCTCGCATTAGCCGTTGCAGGAGCCTCGTATTTCTGTCCGAAGCATTCTGAATCGGTCGTGGACAGTTCAACATTTGATGAGAAAATCAAAAATATTATGATTGATGCGGTGAAGCAAAATCCACAGTTGCTTATGGACGCTATGAGTGAAGGCATGGCAAAGCAACGTGAAGAGGCGTTGAAACAAGTTGAAATTGCAGTTGGAGAAAAAACTGCTGAAATTTCAAAGCTAGCTTCGAAGTTCGGCAAACTGGAATCTAAGACTTCGGTCATTTGCTTTATAGATCCGCTAGAGAAGTCTTGTGTCGAGTTACAGAGAAGTATAATAAAGCTGATAAAAGCAAAAAAAGATGTGTGCTTTAAAATACTTCCAGTTGCTGTTTTAGGCGATGACTCTGTGACCTTAGCGAAAGTATACTTGGCTGCATACGAGAAGGGCGTAGAACAAGCTGTAAAGTTCATTGATAGTATAACCTCAACAAAAGGAGAAATAGACAAGAAAGCTATAGATAACGCTTTGAAATCTGCTGGTCTTAATAGCAAAGAAATTGAAGGCATGCTGGATGAAAGCGATAAAAAACTGATCGAAAATGGAAAAATGGCAGATAGTTTGAAAATTCCTGTTGTGCCAGCAATATTCCTAACGAATGGGGACAAGACGACTATGTTGAAATTGTCATCAGCGGAACAACTAGAGTCAGCGATAGACGAAAACACCAAAAAGTAACTTGCCTGCCGGCGAAAACCGGCGGGAACGCATCTCTTTTAATGTGCGATATGTAGCTTAATGTGCTATCATGGTTGTATAGGGAGTTGTGCGAGTGAAGTTTTTATGATTCTCGATAAAATTGGGCGTTTGTTCATTGGATTTCTCGCGTCTATCGGAAATTTAACGTTGTTTTCCATGAAGGCGGTGTTGAGCGGAAGTATGCCTCCATATTATTGGAAACAGATAATGCAGCAGGCGATACAAATCGGGTATTTTTCGTTACCAGTTGTTGGTATGACTGCGCTTTTTACCGGTATGGCGATGACTTTGCAATGTTATGCTGGTTTCTCAGAATTTACAGCCGAAAACGCGATACCATCTGTCGTTATGATTGCGATGACACGCGAGTTGGGACCAGTGCTTGCTTCGCTAATGGTTGCTGGACGCTTGGGGGCATCTATGACCGCCGAAATCGGCACGATGAAGGTCACTGAGCAAATCGATGCACTGACTACTCTTTCGGTAAATTCATATAAATATCTGGTGTTCCCTCGGATTTTGACTGGGACATTGCTTGTTCCGTTTTTGGTTTTAATTGACGATATTATCGGAATTCTTGGCGGATACCTTGTCGGAGTTTATTACCTCAACTTCAATGCTGCAAATTACATAAGGAATACGCTTGAATCGATGGTAACTTGGGATATTGTCTCAGGGTTAATAAAAGGTGCGATTTTTGGATTTGTGATATGTCTAATGGGGTGCTATCAGGGATATTTTTCTAAAGGGGGCGCCGAAGGAGTTGGCAGAGCGACGACGAATTCGGTTGTTACATCATCAATTATGATACTTCTCCTTGATGGCATTTTAACATTTGCGTTGTTCTAAAGGAGGAATTGATGGAATACGTGATTGAAGTTGAGAACTTATCGAAATCGTTTGGAAATAAGGAAGTTTTGAAAGAGATATCTCTAAAGATCGGTAGAGGTGAATCGTACGTCGTGATAGGCGGTTCTGGCTCAGGAAAATCCGTTTTAATAAAATGTATATTGGGTCTTATAGAACCAACAAGTGGAGTAATCAAAATAAATGGAAATGATGTATCCAAGTTGTCTCAAAAGGAATTATTTAAGACAAGGTTGAAATGTGGAGTTTTATACCAAGGCGGAGCACTATTCGACAGTTTAAATGTCATTGAAAACGTTTCATTTGGATTGATATACGGGCTACAAGTGCCTCAGAAAGAGGCATATAAAATAGCTTCAGAGAAACTCGAAGCGGTTGACTTAGACCAATCTGTAGCAAGACTATATCCAGCAGAATTGTCGGGGGGTATGAGCAAAAGAGTTGCACTAGCCCGGGCGATTGCAACTAATCCGGACATTATATTTTTTGACGAACCAACAACCGGACTTGACCCGATAACGAGCGGGATTATCAATGATTTGATAGTTCGTTGCACCAAAGAAATGGGGATATCGGCTGTATCGATTACTCACGATATAAACAGCTTAAAGCATATCAGCGATCGTGTTGGGTTGCTTTATAAAGGCAAATTTATATGGGAAGGCACGAATACAGAGCTAGTAGCGACAGATAATCCGTATGTTGTTCAATTTATAAACGGAAACGCAGAAGGACCTTTTACTGCGTAAAATCATTTATTTATAGTGAGACAGTGTTATTTTTCTCCGCCATTAAGGGCAGTGAGACCGTGGAGCAGATCGGTTGCGCGGACTATCACCGGGTCTTTGTCCTGCGGTGACAGGGTGTTATCTTCGGAAATCTCTATATCAGGGCTAACGCCACAGTGGTTGATGGTATTTCCGTTTGGTGAGACAAAATATGCGGTAGTTAATTTGATAGCACCACGCCCCGGAATGGGGATGACCGTTTGCATTGAACCTTTGCCATATGTTTTTTGTCCAATAAGAACGGCACGTTTGTTTTCACCCAAAGCGGCGGCCAGTAGTTCTGCGCCGGATGCCGTGTTGGAGTTGATTAAAACCACCATCGGAAGATTGTTTAACAAATCTTCATCATCGGATATTACAATCTTAGATTCTTCAACATTTCGCGACTTTAATTCAGCGATCTTTTTATTTGATAAAAACAAATCAGCAACCCCAACAGCTTGATCTAATATACCACCTGGATTGTTGCGTAAATCTAGAATAACCCCAACTGGCTTTTTCTTGTTAATCTCCTTAATAGCCTGAGATGTTGCAAGAAGCGTTCCGTCATTGAAGTAATTTATCTTAATAATCGCTATATCATCTATAAACTCACTTTTAACACTGCGAATTTGGACGACGGATTTATGTATTGTAACATCCAATGTTTCATTTTTATTTCGAAGCAAAGTTAACTTCACTTTTAGTCCCGAATCCGCTCCGAGTTTTGATGCGATTTGCTTCGAGGACATTTTCAAAACACTTTTGCCATCAATTTGCACAATAATATCGAGTGGCTTTATTCCAGCTTTAGTTGCAGGACTTTCATCAATAACTGAGCGTATTTCAATCCCTTCTGGGATTTGTTTTATTTCAATCCCCAATCCCAAGAACATCCCATGCGCAGTTTGATTGTACGCATTGAAATCTTCATTTGGTATAAACAAAGAATGTTCGTCTAAAACTTGTAACATTCCATTTATAGCGCCTATTTCCAACTTTTCTCGCGTAACATTATCAGCATAATTCAATTGTATTTCTTCAATTACCTCTTTTATCAAATCATTTGCATTCAATAAATCTACCGAAAACTCCAAATCTCGTCGTTCCTTTTTGCAAGAAGACAAAATTATCGGAAAAAGAAATAGCAAACTCAATGTCTTATAGAAGCCTTGCATGTATTTGGTATTAAAAAAATTTACGCACCCCATTTCTCTTTTATGATACAAGATAATGCAGGGCGGCGTAACTGTTGTTTGTGGTTTATGCAAAATTTGTTAAAAAAATTGTTGCCAAAAAGTCTCTTGTTTCGTTTTATATTGATTTTAATAACACCAGTTATTCTCTCTCAAGCCATAATAGGAATTATTTTTTTTGAAAAATATACTCAAACAATTCTTGGCATAATCTCAACAAGGATGGCTGGAGAAGCCGGAGCAATAACCCGCCTTTTGGATATGAATTGCGAAAAAGGGTATATAGATGAGTTAACAAAAAGTATGAATGTTGAAGTTGAAATTTTAAATGATGCAAAATTGAAAAAACAAGGTATTGCGAAAAATCATCAGGCATATAGATCACTGAAAAAAGCAATTCAGAAAAAAGGATATACGAATTATTATATAGATACTGAAAATCAAAATATGGATATATATATCCCATCCCAAAATAATTCTGAGATTTATAAAATATCTTTCTTGCGCAAAACTTTATATATAAAAATAATAGCGATAGTCCTTGGAAGCGGGATTATATCTGGCATCGTATTTCTTTTTATAGCCTTCGTCTTCTTGAAAAACCAAATCAGACCGATACGTAAATTAGCCGAAGCACTGACTGAATTTGGAAGGGGACTAAATTCGGATTACAAACCAGAAGGAGCGTTGGAAATCAGGGAGGCAGGGATGGCATTTTGCCAAATGAAAATTCGAATAAATGAACTTATGAATAATAGAATAAAGGTATTGGCTGGTATTTCACATGACCTAAGGACACCTTTGACAAAGATGAAATTGCAGTTATCGATGATGCCAAAAACGAAAGAGACGGAGTGGCTCACAAGTGATGTCAATATGATGATACGTATGACCGAAAGTTTTACTTTGCACGCATTTGAACAAAACAAGGAAATTCCTATATTCAAGAATATCTATTCACTCATTACTGAAATTGCGAAAGATTATATCTCTGATGATTTTGCAATTGATATTTCGGGAAATAAGAGTATAAATACTTCTGTTAAATATATATCTTTAAAAAGAGCTTTTGGGAATATTATTTCTAATGCGAAGAAACATGCTAATCGTCTTTATATAAATATTATGTCAAATGAGGAATACATAACCGTTACATTTGAAGACAACGGATGCGGAATTGATGCTAACATTGCTAATAGCTTATTTCAACCATTTACGACGGAAAACGAAGCGAGAACTCATAGCGTCGATGAAGGTGTAGGGCTTGGACTAAGCATCGCTAGAGATGTTATAAACGCACATGGGGGGAGCATAGAAGCTAGCAATTCAATTGCTTATTCCGGAGCTTGTTTTATTGTCAAACTCCCTTATAACAATAAATATTGATAATCATCTGTATATTTCAACTTCAATCAAGTTTTTATTTCGCAAAATGGTTAGCGAAACTGTCTGAGTATCACTAGAATACTTCTCTAGATTTTGAAACGTTTCTGTGTTTAAAACTATATTGTTATTAAATTTTAAGATTATATCTCCCGGCAAAATTCCTGCATTATCTGCGATAGATTTGAAATTAACGGACTTTACCTTAAGTCCAAAGTGTTTTATCTTAGTTGGAATTTTGAACAAATGCCTCAAATTTGGTGTAATGCCAAAGGCTTGTTTTTCATCAAACTCAATGCCTAATGGTTTGCTCGAGCCAATTTTCAGAACACCTGGAATTACCATACGTATGGCTTTTTTGATAACCGATATTGGAATTGCATTTTGGTTCACATTGCCTATAAAATCAGTCGATGGATTAGCAATCCCGATGAGCTTACCATCCATATCAAGGATGGATCCACCGGCCGTTTCTGCAATAATTGCTGGATTTGTTACTGTATTTTCTGCAATCAAAACGTAGTTCCCATTTTCTTTTTGATATGTCAGTTTCTCTATTCCAGTTGCAAACATAGAAAAATTATTTTTGAAATTTGCTGGCTTTATAGCATTAACGAAGTTTTCACCTTTCGCTTTTCCAATAACTACCGCACTATTCAAAAGTACCCTGTCTTTTCCATTTATAAATGGGGCATCATTCCCTAATTTCATAAATGGAAAATTTTGCTTTTTATCTGACTTTATTTTCAAAAAAGCTAAGTTCATATCCGGAATAGCTTTGATAAGCTCCGCTTTATAATCACTGCGCCCGAGCGTAATTTTATTGTTACTGCTTTGAGGGCGCGCCTCGCTATTCACGGAAATCACAAAATTATCAGCATTCATTATTCCGGAATAAGTTGTGCATACTATTCCTCCCGACGAAATCAATACTCCCGATGAAACGCCTATTCTGTAGTGATGCTTTTTCAGTCGTTGTTTTGCTGATGTGTTATAAATAAATCCGTCATCTTCGGCTTCGTTACTTATTGAATATATCAACACAACTGCGCTTGCATAATCTCGAATAATCGACCTGATTCCGTTTATTTCAAAATTATCGATTTGTTCTTTCTGTTTTTTCCTCAACTCGGATTTTGTCACCATATTTTGCAAGGCATACGAAGCTGAAATAGCAAGCGATGCGACAAAACATGTTAAACAAACCCGCAGCAAAATCATTATCCAGCTCTTGCAGGAAGCGTCGCAACTAGCCGTATCGATGCAGTCAGCTCTTCCATCTGGAAGTGCGGACGCAGATATATGACGGATTTATAAGCTCCAGGCGAACCAGGGACATCATATACATCGATCCGTCCTTCACGGAGCGGATACGCAGCTTTTACTGATGCCGGAGCATCATCGTTCAGGAGAATATAAGACGAAAGCCAGGTGTTCAGGTAATTCTCGACATTTTCCTTGGTCAAAAATGAACCGATCTTGTCACGCATCAAAACCTTGATGTAATGAGCAAATCTCGACGCCGCAAGCATATACGTAATCCTCGCCGACAAAGACGCATTGGCGTTTGCGTCATCCAAATTGTATACCTTCGGTCTCTGTGTCGTCTGCCCTCCGAAAAACACCGCATAGTCGGTGCCTTTGCAATAACAAGCCGCTATAAATCCGAGGTCACTCAGCTCTTTTTCACGGCGATCAGTTATTGCAACTTCGGTTGGGCATTTGACTGTCTTGTCGCCCTCGAGGGTTTTAAACACATATGTTGGCAATCCCTCAATCATACCTCCACCCTCAACTCCTCGAATAGCCGCAGTCCAGCTGTATTTCGCAAATGCGTCAGTTATCCTCTGCCCAAGCGCGTATGCTGGATTTCCCCAACAGAATCGATCGGTATCTCCAACGCCGACATCTTCTTTGAAATTAAATTCCGCAACCGGCAATGTGTTTGGACCGTACGGCAACCTCATCAAAATTCTTGGAAGAAGCAATGCAACGTACCTCGAATCCTCAGTGTTCCTGAATGAATTCCATTTGATATAGTCAGGAGATTCGAAAATCTTCGCCAAGTCACGCGGAAGCGGCATATCTTCAAATTTATCCAGGTTAAAGAACAAAGGTGAAACCGCCGCCATAAACGGAGTATGCGCCATCGCTGCTAAACCTGAAATATGCTCCAACAGCTGAATATCCTGCGGGTGATTGGTAAACTCAAAATCCCCAATCAAACACGAATAAGGCGAACCACCGAATGTTCCATATTCCTCCTCATAAATCTTCTTAAACAAAGCGCTCTGGTCGAATTCGATAGCCTTCGTCAAATCGTCTCGTATATCCTTCATTGACGCATTCATAAGGCGGATTTTCAATCTCGTGCTGGTCTCTGTGTTCATCACAAAATAGTAAAGCCCGCGCCATGAGCCCTCCAATTTTTGGAAACTCGGATGGTGCAATATCTCGTTGACTTGAGCTGTCAAAAGCTCATCAAGCTCCGCAATCCTCCGTGTCAAAAACGCGACAATGCCTGATTCTTGTGGAGCCTCTTTCAAATCCTGAAGCTCATTAACAAGCTCAGCCAACAAATCAACCGCGTTGTCTTCCTGCTCCGGGTACCTCGCCATTTTCCTTTCGTGAAGCAATATATCCAGGAGCTTTGCTTCATCCGGTATTATGATTACTTCGTCTGCCATTTTTCATCCCCTTTCTATTGCTACTCACTTGTCTCTGATTTTTCCTCTTCTGCTACTGTCTCTTCAGCTGGTGTCTCGCTTGCCTCTGTTTCAGGCTTCGGTCTTTCTGCTAATTTTGCTTCTATTTCAGATTTCAATTTCTGTAAATTATCATTATTCTTCATTATTTGAGTTAGGATAGCTTCTAATGGATCATTTCCATCCATTTTTGTTATTAAATTTTTGAGATTGTTGCGTTTTTGATAAAGTGCGGCCAAAGCAGGAATATTCTTTGCCAAATTTTGTGGCTCAAAATCAGACATATCTTTGAACATCAACTCAACGCTTATTTCCGGATTATCGTCAGATAGCTTATTCGCAACGCGAATGACCAATCTCGGATGTATAACCGCCATTATGTCCATAAAATTGTCGCGATCAATCTCAACAAATTTGCGATTCTTGATAGGAGGAAGTGGATTTTCAGGATTTCCAGACAAATCAGCCAAAACGCCGACAACAAACGGCAATTCCTTTTTCTCAATGGCGTCACCAATTTCTACGTCATAGGTTATCTGTACCCTAGGCTTTCTCACTCTATCGAGAGTGTGCTGTCTGCTTTCCGCCATAAGCCATCTACAATTTTCCTACTATCCTGCTCCTAGGATAAAACCAAATTTATTAAAATTTGGTTAATTTTTTCGAAAATTTTTTACCGCTTTCGAAGCGACTAGGGGCAATGTCCCGAATATGACAAACCAAATTGAATTTCTGATGCATTCATTTATAACAGAACATATAGTTAAAACTATTAATATATATGCTGTGTATTGATAGTGACGATTTACAATACACAAACCAGAACTAACTCCTAAGATGCCATATGAGCCTACGATGACATCAATTGGCATTTTGTCCAGGGTAAAGAACGAAATTAGGTAACATAATGAAGAAATTATGATAAATATAAGCATAAAATTGCCTAAGCTGATTTTTCTTAAGTATATATGATATATAGCCAACACACAAATAGGCAATATCGGAGTGAGAATAACATCATATATATCGTGATATCCAAGGTAAATTGTGCTTATTGATGCTAATGCAAGCGCTATTGGGCAAATCCAATATAGCAACTTTATTTTATAAGTGAGCGCAAACCAGCCGAAAAACATTGTTGCAAAATTGATATGCCCACTTGGAAAACCATATTTCGTCGGCGACGTCACTGAAGCTGGGATTTGGAGGATTTCTTTCAAAAGCGCCTTATATACCATTGCAAACAAGAGAAGAATGATTAAATGTGCATGTTCGGGTCGTTTTGAGAAAATATACAATAGAACAGCAATCAACATAAGCAGGTAATCGTTGCTTATATAGGAAAGACCAATCGCAATTTCGTTTATCATGCTCGCAATGCCTCCACCGGGTCGAGTTTAGATGCCTTTTGTGCAGGGTATATTGTTGCAAGTAAGCACAATATTATAGCAAATATAGATATGCAAGATACCTCTTTCCAGTCGGTTTTCGATGGTATTTGTGTTAAAAAGTATATCTCTTCACTGAACAATTCGCTGCCAGAAAATTTCTCCAAAAATTGTTTTATGCGGTCAATGTTTAACGCAACGATAAGCCCAAGTGATATTCCAGTTGCTGTACCAAATAATCCAATTGATGAGCCTATAGTGAAGAATATTTTTAAAATTGATTTTTTGGTCATGCCAATAGTGCGCAGTATGGCTATATCTTTTGTTTTACTGCTTGTTAACATTGTTAATCCTGAGATTATATTAAACACTGCGACAAGTATTATTATGCTCAAAATCAATGTCATGACGTTTTTCTCAACTTCAACTGCGTGAAAAATGCTGGAGTCTGAATGCTTCCAATCGAGAACCATATATTTGCTTCCGAGCATTTGCGCTATTTTTCGCGCTATTTCTTGCGAATTGTCAACATTGTCGATGAATATTTCGATTTGTGACACTTTTCCAGGCATTTCACAAAAATCTTGTGCTTCAGCAAGTGGCATCAAAATAATGTTCTTGTCATATTCATTCATTCCAACTTCAAATACTCCGGCAATAGTGTATGTTTCGCCTTTTACAGTTGTTCCGATTGTCGATATTTCGCTATCTGGAATCATAAGCTCTACGGCGTCTCCTATTTTTATTCCCAGGATTTCCGCCATTCTACGTCCTACAAAAATCGACTGCTTTTGAAAATCAGAAATTTTGCCAACTTTTACATGCTCTGAAACAAGTTTTTTTTGCGTCAATGCTTGCTGAGACAGAGCCTGCACCAGCACACCTCTGGTTTGCCCGTTTGCAACAACTATTCCTTGTTGTTCTATTTGCGGAATAACCTTTTGTATACGCTTATCGACCTGTTCTATTTGTTTTGACACATTGTCGTAATCGGATATGCCTTTATGTTCAACATCGGATACTACTATATGCCCTTTCATTCCAACGATTTTATCTAACAGCTCTGATCTGAAGCCATTCATAACTGAAGTAACGATTATGAGCGTCGCGACACCAAGAGCAATGCCGATGAATGAAAACCATGTCACAACGTATGCAAATCCTGAATTTCGCCCGGATTTGAGGTATCTCAATGCAATAAATCTTTCTATCATCATAATAAACTCCTCAAGTATGCCGTAAATCTGTTCTTAAAATACTCGGCGTTTTCCGATACTTCAAAAAAATTGATTTGCTTGGAAATTGCATCAGCATTAGCGTATCCGATTATATCTGCCCCTTTATAAAAAATAACTCGTATATCATCTTTGTTGAATTTTGGGAACACGCTTTGTTCATAATTTTGTTCTGTGTAATGAGAAACTAAGCGCATGCAATAGCCTTTAAATCCAGCTTTTCTGAGAACGGATGTTATAAAATCGTTCTTTGCAAGCGTGTATTCATTCAAAAAATGCTCGTTCTCAGCAGTTTCCAATAGCTTTTGTATCTTCAGTTTTAGTTCCGAATATTTTTGTCGAACGTCTTCGTGCGCATTCAGATAATCTCTGAAAAGCAAAAAACCGTCTAGCTCAGGATCGCCCGGCAATAAAACATGCAAATGTGCACAAAACTCGTTAGTCTTTTTTGAATAAAAATATCGAAATGGAATATTCAAACAACCTTTATATTGATAATTCAACTCTTCCAGTTTTTTAGATTGCTCCAAATCTTTGACTATCAACGCCATATCGATTTTGGGTTTTGCATATATATCCGAAATCGCTGTCGAACCTATATGAAATATATTAATAAAATTTGTTTGCTGATTTTCTTTTATTATATCGATTTCTCGTGCGTATAACGCAGACCACTTGGCATCGTGAAACACCAATCGTTCCAAAGACATATTTCTCTTTATTCCGATAACATCTATAGTTCCAGTTTAGCACTACCGTCCAAGTTCATACAGATATGCTATAATGCCAACATGATATGCAATTTGGTTGTTTTATGTTTTGCGAAAATATTACATCTTTATATAAACACTATGATGCGCTTTTAATTGATATGTATGGTGTTTTATGGGATGGGAGGAATTTTTTCGATAGTGTTCTTGATTTGCTGGTCGAAATCAAATCTGCCGGAAAAAATGTGATAATATTGTCAAATACAACGTTAACATTATCAAAATGTTATGAAAAATACCAACCGAAGGGACTATATAAAGGAACGCATTTTGACGCATTTGTGAGTTCTGGTGAAGCTTTTAAATGCACTTTATCAAAACATATCGGAGGGGCTAAAACGTATTTCTCGGCATTTTCGCATAATGTTGATATTTTTGAAGGAAGCCCACTTGAGCAGACTGATGAAATAGAAAAAGCTGATTTTGTGTATGTGGGAAATTTAAATAGTCAAAAGATTTATTTCGCGGACGAGTTGCAAAGGAAAGATGGAAATTTAATTCCAATGGAAAATTTGACTTCATTGGATTACCACGACATAACCGGATTTGAGGAAATCGCCGAGACACTTGATAAATGCCTGATGCATCGTAAAAAACTGGTCGTCGTTAATCCAGACATATTTGCAATTGAGGTTATCGTAAATCACGGGTTATCACAGCAACGTCCGGTGTTGTGTCAAGGAGCCATCGGGGAGTTGTATGAAAACGCAGGAGGAGAGGTGATTTATTTCGGCAAGCCGTATTCGGCAATTTTCGAGTTTGCAAAACAATATATTCCACATGGAGCGAAAGTTGCCATGGTTGGAGATACGTTATGGACAGACATTCTGGGAGGTAATATTGCGGGATACGACACAATACTCACTCTTTCTGGCGTTGTTGGAAGATTTATTCAAAACAATAGGTTAGGCAACGTTTCATACGACACAATCATTGATAAGTGCCTGCGAACAATTTCGCCTAAAATGACGCACAAAAGTCTCGATAATTATTCGCAAATGCCGACCCATATAGTAAAACAATTTGCTTGATATTAATCTTTCACATTTGCTTTATCTATTATCTTCACTGCTTCTTGCTTATTTAGCCTCAGAAATGTTGCATTTTTGTCAAGTTTATACGTCTTCTCTCCCATCTTGAGGTATGGTCCAAATCTGCCTCGAACCAACTCTACGTTTTGACGGGTTTTAGGATGTTTCCCAAGCACAACAGGCAAACTATCCAGCATTATTATATCCTCGAGCGTCAACTCAGTGGGTTCAGCAATATAACTCGGTATCGACTGTCTCTTTGGCGCTTCAACCATCTTCGGCTTTTTTTTCTTCTTCGTTTCTTCTGTCTTTTTCTTTTTAAATCGCGATGGCTTAGCCTCCTTCATTTCCTTTGTATTTTCCCATTCTGCGTAGTATCCATAAGGTCCGCGCTTTAAATACACAGTATCGTTATCGTATCGCGCATCCTTTCCAAGCTCAATTTTGACTTGTTGAAACATATCCGTGGCTGTTGCATCTGTGCCAAGGGGCTTTATATATTTGCATTCAGGATAATTCGAACAACTCAAAAAAGCTCCATACTTTCCAAGTCTGAGATGCAGTGTTCCTGTTTCACATGTCGGACAAGTCTTGTCTCCATCAAGACTGCTGAAAATATAATCATTTAAATCTGCTTCAATGGTTTCCAAAACTTTTTGTATCGTTAATTCTTGCGCTTGCGTTATATACGAATTGAACTCATTCCAAAAGTTTTGTAAAACTTTTTCCCAAAGACGTTTTCCATTAGAAATTTCATCGAGTTCTTCTTCTAGGGCAGCCGTAAATTCGTATTCAACGTATTTATCGAAAAAGTTCTTTAAGAAAGAAATAACCAAAAATCCTCTGCTTTCCGGGGTAAATATTCGTCTGTTTACAGTTACATATTTACGCACTTGCAGAACATTTATAATTGAGGCATACGTTGAAGGACGACCAATCCCAAGTTCTTCAAGCTTTTTCACTAAACTCGCCTCGTTAAATCTAGCTGGAGGCTGAGTAAAATGCTGAGTATTTATAATATTCAACAAATCTAACACCTCATTTTCTTTTAGTTCCGGTAACTTTTTAGATTTTTTATCATCACTTTCGTCGTCTGTCGCTTCAACATAAACCTTCAGGAAACCATCAAACGCGATAGTCGAGCCACCTGTCCTAAACGTCGCGGAGTCATCTTTTGATTTTATATTCACAGAAACTTGGTCTATCACTGCGTTCTCCATTTGTGATGCCAAAGCTCGCTTCCAAATAAGTTCATACAAAGCAAATTCATCAGCAGAAAGATATTGTTTAATAACGCTAGGGGTTCTGTTAAACGAAGTTGGTCTGATTGCCTCGTGGGCTTCCTGTGCATTTTTTGACTTCGTTTTATAAATTTTTGGCGCTTTGGGCAAATATTTATCGCCAAAATTCTTTTCGATATAGCCGCGAGACTCTGATATTGCTTCGTTTGAAAGATTTGTACTATCCGTTCTCATATACGTTATTAAACCGCTCATGGCTCCATTAATCGCTATGCCTTCATACAATCTTTGCGCAATTTGCATTGTTTTTTGAGCGCTAAATCCCAATTTTCGAATGGCATCCTGTTGCATCGACGAAGTCGTAAACGGTGCATATGGATTGCGCTTTACCGCCTTTTTCTCAACTTTATCAATGAAATATTTTTTGCTTTCAAGGTCTGCTTTTATATTATTTGCTTGCAGTTCATTTTTAATCACAAGTTTATCTAATTTTTCGCCGTTATAGTGTGCCAAATTTGCATTAAATACTCCATTTTTAGCTTCGAAATCACCATGTATTGTCCAATACTCTTCTGGTTCAAATCTTTGTATCTCCAATTCTCGCTCAACAATTAACCGAAGAGCTACAGACTGGACACGTCCTGCAGACCTAGCACCAGGCATTTTTCGCCACAATATTGGCGAAATTGAAAAACCAACGAGGTAATCTAAAGCAACACGAGCCAAGTAAGCATCAACTAAATCTTGGTCTAAATCTTTTGGATTTTCGAAAGCATGCTGCACTGCTGATTTCGTTATTTCATGAAACACAACTCGGCGAACATTTTTGGTTTTTAACGCTTTTTTAGAATTCAATGTTTCAAGAATGTGCCACGAAATAGCCTCTCCTTCGCGGTCAGGGTCAGTTGCAAGGAAGAGATTGTCGGATAACTTCAGTGAATTTGAAATTTCTCTTATTTGCTGTTTCCCACGACCGGTATAATCCCAGAGCATTTTAAAATGGTTATTTGGATCAACCGAACCATCTTTCGACACCAAGTCTCGTATATGACCATAGCTCGCAATGACCTTATAGTCATTACCCAAATAGTTTCCCAAAGTTTTCGCTTTGGCTGGTGACTCAACAACAACAATGCCCTTTAACATGTTCCGCCTAGTTCAACACATTCACACACTAAGATAAATATACCATGTGCTAGCGAACGCATAAGAATTTTTCTTGCAATTGGTTATCTGGTGAGTAAAAGATATATCCATTGTTAAATGAAGCGAAATTAGAAAGCAAAGCAATATTAGAAATATGTTAAAAATGAAGCATTTAATGGGTTGTGAAATGCAAAGATAAAATATGCGTCAATTAAAACGTAAACTTGCCTAATTGAAAATCACAATTCTATTTTATACCGATATTAGATTGCATTACACAAAAATACTAAACACTACAGCCGTGTTTGACAGCTTTTCTATCCGGTCCGATCCGTATTTTATTTTTGCAACATAGCCATAGGTTGGTGTACAATGACCTTGGTTGCCCTTGTGGCGGAATTGGTAGACGCAGCAGACTCAAAATCTGCCGTTCGCAAGGACATGAGAGTTCGAGTCTCTCCGAGGGCACCAATAGAAATTAGCAGGGAATTTTCGGTATTGCTTTTACTTCGCGTTGTAATAAGGAATGCGTTTTTTATATAAACAATGGCGGAGAGAGGGGGATTCGAACCCCCGGTACGGTTACCCATACAGCAGTTTTCGAGACTGTCCCGTTCGACCGCTCCGGCATCTCTCCATTGCCACGATATCATATTCAGCTGATATTGTCTACAGCTAGAGTAGGACGCTTGCCGTGCATATCAATTCAGTTTCTGAAAAATTTGACAACAGCGCATTTTTGATGTATCATAGACGGAGACGTCAGTTTGAAGGATTTTTGAGATGAAAGTTGCGAATTCAGTGAAGACATTGAGAAGTAGGCATCGTGCGTGCAAG
>JAFSTL010000017.1 GCA_017450545.1 Alphaproteobacteria bacterium | reverse complement strand
ATGTAGCAATGTGGCAGATATTATAAGACGCGGAGAACTAGTTGTTTGTGCGTTAAATCACCAAAATAAATTTTTTCAGATAAAAACAAAAAATGGATATGTCGGCGAGGATATAAGATTTGCAAGTGCATTAGGCAAAGCGCTCGGCGTTAAAGTTCTATATAAGATGGTTTATCAGACACGCGACGACGTTGTTGAGGCAATACATAACGGTGAAGGCGATGTCGGAATTGCTGAACTTTCCTACACAACAGAGAGGGCGAGGAAAGTTGTGTATTCTGAGCCTTATGTTAATTCTCGTCAATTAATTTTGATAAATCGAATTGCAACTGTAAATAAAGATGGAGACACATTAAGCAAACTTCTCAATACTCCAGAAGCGAAAATAGCTGTTATGAAAAATACGAGTTATGAAAATTATGCTAAAATGCTGTTCCCAAAAGCACAAATATTAAGTGAAAGCGAATGGGAAAATGGGGTTGTAAAAAAATTGCGGGAAGGAAAAGTCGTTGCGATTATTTGGGACGAGGCACGTATCAGACCTCTGATAAATGCGAATCCAGATCTTTTGTTGAGTTTTTTACCTATAGTTTTGAAAGGAGAAAAAGATCCGATATCAGCAATAACGAGCAATAAAGAATGTTCATTGCATGTTTTTATTAATAAATTCTTAGAAAATGAATATAAAAGCTTGAGTGTCAAAGAAATGCTGCAAATTTATGAGGACTATATAAAATGAATATTTTTAAAGCAAAAATTTTTCAAAGCAGAAAAATACGAACTGATATTTTTGTAACTTTCTCAGCATTAATATTTATATCAGTCATTTGCGAAATTTTTTACTCATCTGAGGCGAACAAAGACATTATATTGCGCTTTGAGAAAGAGCATTATTCGAAAAAAATTTCATCAATGACAGCTAATTGGCTTTGTTCCTATTTTAGTCAAGTTGAGCTGCTCGTCAGCATTTTATCTAAAAATAAAATTTTGCCGAGTAACGATGTTCAAGTTAACAATGGTTCAGATTTTGCTGATTTTTCTGATTTATTTAAAGAAGCCTTAAAGAAAACTTCATTTACATTAACAATTCAGGCGGCTTTAAATGATGGCTCATTATTGCAAGTCAGAAATACTCGGGGGCTTCGATCATTTCAAACAAATTCCACAACTCCGTTGCCTTCGTATGCGACGAATGCCATCCGAAAAATGGAGTATAGCCCTGATAAAGATCACATGATCGAAACTTGGGAATATATGGGGGAAGACTTCACACCTATCATTAAGGAAACACTTGAATTTGCTCAATACGATCCGCGAGAGCGTGACTGGTATGTCGAAATAGCAACAAATAAGAAATTGCTGTGGAGTGCGCCTTATAAATTGAAGACAAGCAAAGTCTTTGGGATAACGGTTTCTAGCCCAATTTTTAATGAAGTGGAGAAGAATATTCGAGGAGTAATTTCAATAGATTTTTCTCTCAACGATTTTGGTGACTTGCTGGAAAAGGTGAAAATCACGAAGAATTCTTCAGTCAGGCTAATAACCGACAAAAATGAAATCTTGGCATCAACTTTTAACAGAGAACAGGCATTGCTCAAAGATACTCATTTAACAAGTTTGATGAAAGTGATGGATTCTGACGATGAAATTTTGCAAACGGCTGCGAAAAATCTTTTGGGAACAAATGATGAGCACACTACTTATCAACTTAAAAATGGCAAAACATTTGTTGCGTCGAAGCAAAAGTTGGAAGGTATGCCGTTCTCTCTTCTCACCATCACTCCTCAATCCGACTTCACCAATGATTTCAATAACATTCGCACCAATATGTTTTTTCTATCCTTCATTGTTTTTGGTTTATCTGTCTGGATAATCTTCTGGCTGTCGCGGAGTATATCACGTCCGATAATGCAACTTTGCCAATCTGCTATTGCTATTGGGAAAATGGATTTAGACCATTATCCAAAATTGCCGAAATCAAATATTTTTGAAGTAAAAATGCTTTTATCTGCAATCGATTCTATGCAATCAAGCATTATAGCTTTTTCAAAATATACTCCCAAAGGCATAGTGCACGAGGTTATAAAAAGTGGCGCAGATGCACGTATTGGAGGAATGACGCAAGAAGTGACAATGTTTTTTTCAGACATAGAAAAGTTTTCAACTGTTTCGGAAAAATTGCCGGCCGAATATCTGATTTTCCATTTGTCTGAATATTTCGATGAGCTTACGCAGAACATTATGAAACACAACGGTATGATTGATAAATACATAGGCGATTCGATAATGGCAATTTGGGGCGCTCAGCATCCTGATGAAAATCACGTTATCGGTGCGTGTGAAGCGGCACTGGAGTGTCAGAAACTTCTGGATGGTTTGACAGAAAAGTGGATTTCACTCGGAAAGCCACCTCTTCCGACGAGGATTGGTTTGCATACCGGGGCTGCAATCATTGGCAACATAGGTTCACATGACAGAATGAATTTCACGGCTATCGGAACCACAGTTGATATAGCATCCGGCTTGGAGGGCACAAACAAAATTTATGGCACACGGATTTTAGCATCTGAGGCCGTTGAAAATAAGGCGCGCGACAGGATTTTATTTAGGGTTGTGGACAAAATAGCTTTCAGTGAAGGGCAGGCTGGGATTACCATTTTCGAGCCAGTTTGTTCGCTCAAAAATGCAAATGATAAGTATTACAAACTGATGGATCTTTGTTCTAAATCTAGAGAAGCATTTGAGTTATATCAAAGCAAAAATTTTGAAGAAGCGCTGAAATTATACACAGAAATATCGAACACGTTTCCTGAAAAAAAGCAATCGTTTGATGTATTGATTGAGCGTTGCAAAGACTTCATAAATAATCCTCCGAAAAATTGGGACGGCATTCATAAGTTATGGTGAAAACGTGAAGAATATAGATAAATTTTTAAGAATTTTGAATAGCGGATACTCAACTGTTATATGTGCTGTATGCGCAATATTTATTGGGATATGCTTCCCAGACATAGGAAACGCACTAACTCCACTAAGCAACATATTTATTACGTTGATATCTATATCTGTAATTCCGATCATATTTTCCTCAGTGACATGTAGTATTATAAAAATGCTAGTAAGTAAACTCTCTGAAATCACTGCTACTAAGATCATCTTCACATTTACCGGCGTACTCTTTCTTTCGGGGATAGTTGGTCTTGTTATCGGAAAAATCATAAATTTGGGCAAAAAACTTATGGGTTCAGAGCTCATATCAAATCTGATATTCCAAGATGTTCAAAACAACATCGCGGAACTTTCAATTTTTGATCCCATAAGTGATTTGCAAAAATTTTCTTTTGCGGATTTTTTTTCAACCTTGTTGCCCAAAAATCCATTTGCTGCTTTTGCAGAAGGCAACATAATTCAAATAATTTCGCTATCAGTTTTAGTTGGGGTTGCTGTATCTCATTTGGAAAGTCAAAAGCGTGAAATAACACTCAAGAATTTAACTGTAATGATGCAGTCTTTTAAAAAGATCCTTAAAATCCCAACAAAAATTTTACCACTTGGAATGTTTCTTCTACTTGCAAGCAATATGTCCAAAGTAGATGTTTCAGATCTTCTTGCAATGAAACATTTTATATTTGGGGTTATTATTGTTTTCGCTATTTTGATAGCAATGGCATTATGTCTTTTTCTTTTATATAGCCCTATAGGACTTATTAAATCTATAAAAGCAGTTAAAGAATCTATGGTTGTTGCATTTTCAACATGTAGCAACCAAGCGACATTGCCGTTTTTAATAACAGCTTTGCGAGACAGATTTAGACTGCCTGAACAAGCCGTCGACTTGGCAATTCCTTTGGGAATAACAATGTGTCGCGTGAGTAATGTTGCGTATTATGCCTTTGTATCAATTTTTATCGCAGCAATATATAACCAACCTCTTTCAATTTATGAGCAAAGTTTTATTGTGCTCGGCGCAATTATGACAAGTTTTGCTTCGTCTGGAACAAATGGAGTTATTGCAATCAGCATGATTTCAATAATAATGGATCCTTTAAATTTGTCAATTGATTCCATCATAATCATTCTCATAGCTGTTGATCCGATCATCGAGCCTCTTCGCACTGTGACGTCGCTGATGATGAATGCCGCGGTTTCATGTTTCGTCATAAACAGTCGCAAAGGGAGGGTGCCATGCAAATAAATGCCTTCCGTGCAATAAGGTTTGGAGAAAATTATTGGAAAACAAATGCACAAACGTCTTTTAGTGTAGTGAATAATAATGATAAAGTTAAGCAAACTGGAAATAATTTAACATATCTAAATGAGCAAATAAATAAAGGTATAGCAAAAATTGATAATGCTCCAAGTTTATATGTTCTTCGCATAACGTCTGCTTCTAAACGCGTGACATCAATCATCGGGGAGATTGATTATAACGAAAAATCTGTTTTATTTATGAATGAAAACATACATCCGCAAAAGTTAGAACATTATAAATCCATGTTTCAAAATTATAAAATTCAAACAAGCCCAGTGTTAACTTTTTATAAAAATGGAGCTCCGATAAATGCTGTGGTAGGGGATATTCTGCAAACTCCTCCTACGAATAGCGTCTATATTGATGGAATGTTATACGAATTATGGTGTGTTTCAGAGTATATACGGATTGAAAAAATCAAAAATAATTTGAAACAAATTAATCATTTATACATTGCAGATGGGCATCACAGGTTTTCGATGTTCACCGGGCTTAGTTCCAAAACTTCAGCTAAGCTGATTATTTCTGTGACTGATGCAAATTCAATTCTTCTAAAAAGTTGTCACAGGCTTATTTGTGGTGCTATTTCTCAAAATTGGCGCGAGAAAATCTCGCAAGTCGGATCTATGGAACAAATTTGGGCACAAGATGAAGCCAAGGGGAGGGCGATTTTGCTTTTTCCTCAAGGAGAAAAATTTGCTGTAGATATAAACTTGTCAGAATATGGCAAAAATATTTTTGATATAGTGAAGCAAGATATTATAGAATTCAGTTTCGGTGTGAATAATTATGAAGAAAATGTATTTCCATTGCCAGGCAATATCACCCCCAATGATTCTGCTCAAATATTTAATCTATACCGAAATGCTTCTGTTGCGATTTTTGTTCCAAGCATAAACATTGTTGATTTTCTTGATGTTATCGATAATGGGCACAAGCTCCCGGCGACATCCACGTGGTTCGAGCCCAAAATTGTCGATGGTTTTATTGTGCGAAAATTTGCTTGAAAAAATATTTATGAAAAATTTTTACATTTATAAAGCAATATATTGATTTCAATGAAACATAACGTATATTTGTATGTTACATTATGTATTTTTAAACATATTTACGTCCATGAGGGAATTTTCTTCAAAAGTCCCATTGACGGACGAGAAAATGTGTTGTAGACTAGCACTCGAAAGGATTGATTGCTAACATGGATAAAATGAAATTTAAACCATTATATGACAGAGTTTTGGTAGAGCGCTTGGAGTCTGAGGAAAAGACTGCTGGCGGAATTATAATTCCAGACACAGCCAAGGAAAAACCTATGGAAGGCTTGGTTATTGCCGTAGGAAATGGAACGAAGACCGAGAAAGGTGATGTTGTTCCGTTGCAAGTGAAGGCTGGCGACAAGGTTTTGTTTGGCAAATGGTCTGGGACGGAGATAAAACTCGAAGGTAAAGATTATCTGGTTATGAAAGAATCAGATATTATGGGAATATTTGAATAAGGAGAATAAATATGTCTGCAAAAGAATTAAAATTTAGTGCAGATGCTAGAGAACAAATCCTGAAAGGGGTGAATACTCTGGCGAATGCAGTTAAAGTGACGATGGGACCGAAAGGTCGCAACGTTTTGATAGAAAAGTCATACGGCGCACCGCGGATTACGAAAGATGGAGTTTCCATAGCGAAGGAAGTTGAAGTTTCCGACAAGTTTGAGAACGTCGGCGCTCAGATGGTCAAGGAGGTTGCCAACAAGACTTCCGACCTGGCTGGTGATGGAACGACAACCGCGACTGTTTTGGCGCAGGCTATTTTGACAGAGGGCATCAAGTCTGTCGTTGCTGGTGCGAATCCGATGGATTTGCTGCGCGGTATCAATATGGCGGTTGATACTACGGTGAAGTTCCTGAAGGAAAAGTCGAAACCGGTGTCCACGAACGAAGAGATAGTGCAAGTTGGTACGATTTCTGCGAATGGTGAAAAAGAAATCGGTGAGATGCTGGCGAATGCTGTGTCCAAAGTTGGAAAAGAAGGCGTGATTACGATTGAGGAAGCAAAATCGTTCCAAACGGAACTTGACGTTGTTGAAGGTATGCAGTTCGACAAGGGTTACATTTCGCCATACTTTGTGACAAATTCGGAGAAAATGACGGCCGAGTTGGAGAATCCATACATCTTGATACATGAGAAGAAGCTCTCCGGATTGCAGCCTATGTTGCCGGTTTTGGAAGCTGTTGCGCAATCAGGGCGTCCGCTTTTGATAATCGCTGAGGACATAGAGGGCGAGGCACTCGCGACGTTGGTCGTCAACAAGTTGCGTGGTGGCTTAAGAGTAGCTGCCGTGAAAGCGCCTGGATTCGGAGACAGAAGAAAAGCGATGCTTGAGGATATTGCAATACTGACTGGTGGAACGCTTATTTCTGAAGATGTTGGAATAAAGCTCGAGAACGTCAATATCACGATGCTTGGTTCGGCTAAGAAAGTCACAATCACGAAAGACGACACGACAATAGTTGAAGGAGCTGGTCGCAAAGATGACATAACGGCGCGTTGCAATCAAATCAAGGCGCAAATCGAGGCTTCTACATCTGATTATGACATCGAGAAGATGAAAGAGCGTTTGGCGAAACTGGCTGGTGGCGTTGCTGTCATACGTGTTGGCGGTGCGACCGAGGTTGAGGTTAAAGAGAAGAAAGACCGCGTTGACGATGCTATGCATGCGACGAAAGCCGCGATTGAAGAGGGCGTTGTCCCGGGCGGTGGCGTTGCTCTGTTGCGCTCGATCGAGAAGCTGGATGCTCTGAATGTGGCGAACGAAGACCAGAAGATTGGTGTCAACATCATACGTCATGCTCTGACAGCGCCAGCGCGCCAAATTTCGAATAACGCGGGCGTTGAAGGCTCAGTTGTAATTTCGAAGATACTCGAGAACAAAGAATACAACTACGGCTACGATGCGTCTAAAGGCGAATATACGGATATGATTAAAGCAGGAATAGTTGATCCGACGAAAGTCGTTCGCACAGCTTTGCAGGATGCTGCATCGATAGCAGGATTGTTGCTTACAACCGAATGCGTCATTACAGAAAAACCAGAACCGAAAGAAGCATGTAACCATGGAGCCCCAGGAATGGGTGGCATGGGAGGAATGTACTAAAAAAATAAGGGACGGTATCTCTGCCGTCCTTGCATTATAAAATGCTATAAAACGCTAACTTGACCAGGATTTATAATTTGAATTACCCCGCCGTATACGCACATACATTTGCACGTTGAGTGGAGTATACCTGAGAGGGACGGTTTCGCGGATGTCCAAGGTGCTGGGATTATCGGTATACACGGCATCGGTGTCAACGTGCCCAATTTAGCCGCAGTGGCAGCAGCAACGACCGGGTTCGATAAGGTGATGCAATTTCCAAATGGCTTTATGTTCAACATTGGAACAAAATCGCTTATGTGCGCAACCGGCAGCCCTGATGCAAAAATAGTTCCAGGTGCGACAAACAGCGCTGATGGATTTGTTCCAAATGCGCATTTGCATATAGCTCCATTGACCACAATTGGCATATGTTGAAATTTAAACTGGCATCTGTTTTAAAATATATATCGATTTTGGAGTTTTCGCAATTTCGTTGTGCCAGAAAAGGCGCGGAGCATGGCAGAGCCCCGTCGCGCTTTATTTAAATTTGTCTTCGTTGCCTATCCTTTCTTGTAGTTTTATAAGTTTATAGTGTAATTTCTGTATTTCTCTTATTTCGCTCTTTTGTGAATTTTCCGTTGCATTGTTTACTTTTTCGTTATATTCGCTCAAAGTTTGTTCTACTGCGTTTGGTACATCGCTTGCCGTCATTTTTTCTATTTCCTTATCTATCTTGGTCTTATCTGAGTTGTTTAGTTCTGTTGATGTCAGGTCTTCGTTAATTTTTATGCCAGTCGTCCTAGCTTGTTCTTCTGCCTTCTCTATCCGCTGTTGTAGCGATAGAGGTACTTCTTCACACATGTCGTCTTCCTTGTTAGGCTTGTGTTCGTGTGTTTCGTTGTATTCTTCGCTTAGCTCAATCGCGTCTCTTTGTTCTATTTTTAGGCTGGCATTAGGGTCAGGTTTGTGGGCTTTTTCTCTTTTGATCTCCAGCGAGTAGTTGTTTCGAATTTCGTTGTCTGGTTTCTCTGCTTCTTGTATCGCTATGTTGTCATTGTATTCTACTTGCAGTTCATCTTTTTCTTGTCCTTCTATCTTGAGTTCATTCATTTTTTGTGGTAT
This sequence comes from Alphaproteobacteria bacterium, assembly GCA_017450545.1. Taxonomy (GTDB): domain Bacteria; phylum Pseudomonadota; class Alphaproteobacteria; order RUG11792; family RUG11792; genus RUG11420. The sequence goes on along the minus strand of JAFSTL010000017.1, from coordinate 1,354 downwards.
CAGTTCTCTTTCCTCTTTCATTTTGTCGGATATTATTGTAAATTCGTTCTCATGTGTTTCCGTGTGGGCTTGTTGCTCTTTAGGTGTTTCGCTTTCGTCATCTTCTTCCATTGCGTATGCTTGTGGTTTATCTTCTGCATTCCAAATTTTAACTTTGTCATCATATCCATATACCATGAGTAGGCTTCCGCTTGTTATATCACCTGTTTTCTGTCCTAGTTCGTCATCGCTCAGGTTTGCTCCTCGTCCATATATCCCAACTAGAATCGCTTCTATATACTCTCTTACCGTGTTCCATCTTGGTTCTGTTTTGCAGTTTGTTATCCCCTCGCTTATATTGTATTCTTGCATTTGGGTGTGTATCTCGGTTATCAGCTTAGTCAGTGTCTCTTGTACTCCTTTATTTGTTAGCACCTGGCGCCTTATTCTCTGTCGTATTTTTTCATACTCGCTGCTGTTCCTTAGTAGCTGTGGTATTTGCGCTTCGTTTGCTTTGATTGCTTCTAACTCTGCTTCAGGTAATGCCTTATTTAGTTGCTGTATCAGCTTGCTCATCTGTGTTTCCGTTTTGGTGTCTTCCGTGGCTTCTTGACATATTTCAACCCATTTTTCTATATTGTCCATCATCAGATCTCGTAGCATTTGATCTGTGGCTGCTTTCCTTATTTGCAGTAGCCTGTTTTGCGCGCCGTTTTTGTCTGAGTGTATTGTGAGCTGGATTTCGTTTTGTTTTATGTGTGTGTTTGGCTTCCCTTTAAGTTGTAGCCCTTCTTGTTCATATTTTCCTTTTGGTGATTTCTTCTTGTATTTTTGATTATTTTTATTTGTGTCCCCGTTATAGCCCTCATCTCCGCGCTTATCAAATATCTCGTTATATTCTTTGTTTATGGCTTCAATTATCGGTTCGTTGTATTTGTTTTTTGTAGGCGTTATCCCAACCTTTTCGGTCACATTGTCTCTCATGCGGGCAATCGCTTTGTCTAGCAATTTCGCATTTGGCAGATTTATTACAGCTAGGTCAGTAACGTCTGCTTCGTTATTGTATTTGTCCAGCTCTTCTATTATATGCAACACTTGTGTTGCAACATATGGAACGTATATTGCGTTTTTATCAATGCTTACCTCATTTTGTATTACTTTCATCTTCTTGAGGTTTGCCTCGTCTGCAGCTAACTCTTTCAAGAACTCTATGTCGTCGCTTATTTCGCTGAATTTTTCATCGCTGTAACTAGCTGTCTTTATTGTGACTTTTGTGTCGTCTATTTCACCATTGACTACCATATTTATGGTATAACTAATTCCTTCTTTTCTGATAGTTAAGGTATGTCTGTTTTTGTCATTATCTTTTTTTTCT
>JAFSTL010000016.1 GCA_017450545.1 Alphaproteobacteria bacterium | reverse complement strand
TTAGATAAAGTTATGAATATTGGGCTCATCGTTAATGATAATGCTGTTACACTTATTATCAACTTTTGTCCAAATTCTCCAATTATCTTCGATTGCATTGCCACACCCGCTAGTATAAGTGAGAATTCGCCTAATTGCGCAAGTATTATGCCTATAGACGTAGCCTTTGCGAGCTCTATAGAGAAAAGCTTTAAGACAGCTGTATTAAAGACTATCTTCCATATGGTAATCCCTGATAATACTAACAGAATTATAAACCAGTAATTAACCAAAAAACGCAAGTCGAACATTAGACCCACAGAGATAAAAAATGACATAAGCAACACGTTCTGTATTGGCTTTATGCTGTTTAATATATTTTGTCGCTCTTGTGTGTTTCCAATAAACAAGCCAGCCAAAAACGCGCCGTATGCTTCCGATAATCCAAACAAAGCTACTATTGCAGCTGACGCAAAGCAAAATGCTAATGCGACGACCGGTATCAAATCCGTACTCGGAAAGAAATGCTTTGAAGATATGATGATTTTTTCTTTCTTTCCTAAATATTTTATGAGCAAAACGACCAATCCTATTGCGATCAACAGATCAACTATTACAGACGTATCAAATGAGCCACATTTTTTAATTACTAACATCATAGGAACAATAGCTATATCCTGAGCAACCAATATTCCTATAGAAATGTGTCCAACGTCGGTCTTCAGTTCACCGACATACTCAAGAACTTTTACAATCGCCGCAGTCGATGAAAGCGAAACAATAAACGCAATCAAGAGAGATACGTATACCGGAAAAGAAAAAAGCTTAGAGATCGCTATTGCAATAATAACATTTAAAACAACCTGAATAACCGTAAACAAAGTTGGAATTTTCCACATTCTTAAAAAAGAGCGAATATTTAATTCCATTCCAATAACAAAAAGCAAAAGCAAAATGCCAAGCTCCGAATAAAACTGTATTTGCTCCTGCGACGAAATCAGTGCAAAAGCGCTCGGTCCAAACATAATGCCTGCGAGAATGTAGCCAACCATTACCGGTTGTTTCAGTCGCGACAGCAACGCTCCTGAAAACGCGACAACCAGTATAATGACTGTTAAATGCGCAAAAACATATCCATTGTCCATAGTGTTCTCATTTTAACACAAACAAGCTAACGCGCGAATATGTTCATTGCGAAAAAAAGACATGCAAGTCCCAACATATGCTCGGTGAAAAAAATATTGTACATATCCAGTTGTTGATGCAAATTTTCGAGATTCAAATGGTAGAGTATAGGTACTACACGCGTTATATGTACGAAAAATTGTTCTATCTATTGGTTAATTAGAAAGTTCGCAACTAAGACACTTTTTTCATAAAATGTGTTAAACTCAAAGAGAATTTGGTACTAGGATTTTCGAGAGGAGGGGGAAGATGGAAGTTGCTGTTAGTGGTGATGGTGTAGACCAGGCTCTTAGAATACTGAAAAGAAAAATGCAAAGAGAGGGTGTTTATAAAGATATGAAAATTCATAGACGCTACGAAAAGCCTTCGATCAAGAAAGCACGCAAACGCACAGAAT
>JAFSTL010000111.1 GCA_017450545.1 Alphaproteobacteria bacterium | reverse complement strand
GTATTACTGCGGTTTAAGTAGGCGAAGGAACAAGAAAAGTTGTGAAAAATTTACTTTGTATAGTGGAGCCAGACAAGATTAAAATAGTCTGCACGGACGGAAATTTTAGGTATGATGAGGAATTAAGGTGTATACCTCATTTAAGACATGTAATTAATAAGTCTGAAACATGTGTAGTTGAAAGTTTTAACTCAGTTTTGAGGCAACACTTGGCACGGCTTCATAGTAGAACCAAGTGTTAAAGCAAATCGTTGAAAATGCTTGAATTGTCGCTCGCTTTGTTTATTGAAAAATTTTTTTGTTAATGCTATTTTGGTAGGCAATCCCCAAATAGAGCACGATCCGAGGCTCGCAGTTAGATGCGAGCCCGAGCACGAATAAAAAAGCCAAAAACAAAGAATCAAACAGACGCACCACCAAAGATAGAAGAAGAGAAAAGAAACAACTGCACACGCCACACAAAGACCTGCAACAAAGATAAAACGCAAGCCCGATACCACGCCAGAGCAAACAACACCGAAAAGAACCGTGAAGCCACAAACCACAGACACCTGGCGAACCACCCCACCACGCAAAGAACCACAATCTATCAAAGCGACCCAAAATAATAGAAAAACAATAAGAAACGAAAAGAAAAATGACAAAACAAAAAAAGACCAGACAACACAAAAATTTAGCGCGCACAAAAAAAGCAAAAACGACTATACAGAAAGTACAGCCAACAGCTGGACAAAAAAAGAGTACCAGACGAAAACACCATAAAAAAGACACACCGACGATCTTGACTGAAAGACGACTTGGCACAACAGGACCACACTAGAGCACGAAAAAAAAACAAATATAAACCTTTTCGGGTTTGACTCGTGGAGTCAATTTTGAATATTGATATACCCAAATATTGAATGAAAAAGATGTGCTACAATATGTGTATTGTAAACAAAGATTGAGACAAATTTATGATAAAGTGTAGGCATTGTAGATGCGACAAATCAAATAAAACAGGATCTAAAAAGATAAACAAATGTAGAAAACAAGGAATACTAAAGTAAATGATAAACGCACCAACCATAGCATACACAATCAGTAGAAAGTATTAAAGGGGTATTTGAAGGGCGTCGGCATCATGGTGCTGGCGCGAATTACGGGCGACCTGAATCAATTAATAATAAAATGGATCAGCAATTATGCGAAAATTTTAGGAGAATTAATCACAAAAGCAACTGTACCCCAAAACCTTGAAAACGTACAAAGACTAGAGATGAACGAAATTTTTACATATCAAAAACGATTTTAATGCCCGACAACGAAACAAAATTCTAGGACATTGTCCTAGATTTTGAAGAGATGGAGACAGGTGATTTACTTGCGTATAGGAAGCTTTCAAATAGAATTAAACGAAAATTTAAGATAAATATATTTTGTTCCGATGGCAATGCTGCGTATAAGAAAATAAAATCATCTAATAAGCATGTAATAAATAAATCTGAGGCATGTTTAATCGAGAATACAAATTCGGTTATACGAAGGCGCCTAGCACGGTTTCATCGACGAACACGTTGCTTTTGCTGTTTAATGAGGAGTTTCTTTATTCGATAAGCAGTTAGGAGTACCGCGAAACAGAATATCATAATAGGATGATACAAAGCACACAAAAAAGAATTGAGCGATTAGTAGAAGAATACAAAGCAAATGACAAACGATTAAGAGAAGCAAACCTAAACGAATACCTCTAAGGAAACAAGCGATTAGTTTCTCGATAGACCCGTAGAAATCGCTAGATTCTTTATAAGAATCTAGCGATTACGGTATGATATAATCACCATTATCACACAATATTGTTTTCGTTTATCAAATATATAGCTCGTATGGTGCTTATATACATCACAGAGTTGATATCACGTCATCCAAACATTCTACTGAAACGCTATATCCCCCAGGAGTTCTTATTCCACCACATTACTTTGCTAAAGTGAATCTCTCGTTCTTATCTTCCCTAAAAGCATGCGTTACAGACGTCATAAAGTTGGAATACACATCTTTGTGGTCAGACGATGGTTTTTGGTGTCGAAAAATATCAACATGCGACACATGCACGCTCAGGCAAAAAGGTCAAGAGAAAAATTTTATTTCAAATGTGCAAAATTTTTGTCAAAACGCTGTATTTTCAGCATCTTTCGAATTGTTCATTGTTTGAGCAAAGTTGTTAGAATGCGTGAAAAAAGCCATCTCAGACAGGGGAAAATTATTTTTTTTCACAGAGTTATCCACAGTTTTGGTGCATAACGTTAATTCCAACTGAATGCGAAGCGACAAGCGCACTCAGATGTTGTACAATCCTAAGGATATGCTTTCTTTTAAATGTTATTTAAAGGATAATTTTTATATGGATGATTTTAATAAATCTAGATTAGATAAGCGTATTAGGCAAATGCATGGTAAGCATATTCCGCAATCGGTGATTGAAAAAGCGCTCAGAAATAAAGACATTCTCCTGAATGGACTGAAAGCGAATGCTTCAGACAGGTGTTCCGAAAGCGATGAAATTTTTATCCATCCTGCAATTTGTCGAATGTTTGCGAAAATAAATGATACATGTCCTTCAAAACATCAAATACGCGATTATTCAGGATATATAAATCGATTTAAAGATATGATTATATATGAGGACGAAGATTTAATTATTGTTAATAAACCGGCGGGATTGGCGACGCAATTGGGAACGAAAACTAAGTTGGCTCTTGACGTGATGGCAAAAGCGTATCATTCTGAGGCTCGGCTTGTTCACAGGATAGATAAGGAGACGAGCGGGATAGTTGTATTGGTCAAAAGTGTCGAAATGTCAAGATATATGTTTCGTATGTTTCAGACAAGGCAAGTACACAAAAAATATCTTGCTGTCGTTTCGGGAGTGTTTGATGTTCCAAAAGGGATAATAGATAAACCTCTTATAAAACGTAAAGAACATGTATTTGTCGACTTTAAAGATGGTAAAAAAGCAACAACGTTATTTAAGGTTGTTAAAATTTTAAATGAAAATCGCACATTGATTGAAGTCACACCGCTTACTGGACGTACTCACCAAATACGCGTCCATATGGGCTCGATAGGGCACCCGATAGTTGGTGATACAAAATATGGTGGACAGAAGGCTGAAAGATTATTTTTGCATGCAAGCTCGATTGAGCTTAAGACAAAGTCCGGAGTTTCGTTAAAGATGAAAGCAAAAACACCCGATTGCTTCTGCCCTGATGGGTAAGTTTTGGCGATTGGTGTTTTTTGTGTTAAACTGAAAGAAGGAGCTTGTGAGAACCAATGGGCTAATGTCTTTTAAGGTGAAAGAAATATTGAAATCATGTTTTTTGTTTTGGAAATCATTTATCTTAGATAAAAATAAAAAAAAATTTTTAAAACAAAATCAAAGTGTAGTCAAAACTCAAGTTATAGTTCTGCTTGCGTCTGCATTTGTGTGCTATGTCTTTTATAGCTCTATGCGTCCGGCTGTTCGAGGGGCTTGCAGAATAGTGTTGCAGTCAAATAACTCGGATTTTGATGGCGGATTGGAACGTATTGCTGGAATTGAAGCAAAGAGAGCTGTAATCGGAACCACTTTGAGAGAGGTAAAATCCATTGGCACATTGAAGGCGAATGCTGAAGTTGTTATTAAATCTGAAATTTCAGGGAAGATAGCCGAAATCGCATTTGTTGAAGGTTCAAAAGTTCATAAAGGCGATATACTTATAAAGTTCGAAGACGATCTATACAAATCCGAGAAAGCAAAATATGAAGCTGAATATTTGCTGAAAAAGTCTGAATTCGAGCGTGTAGACAACTTATATAAGAAAAACGTCGGTTCGAAAAAAGCGTTTGATGAAGCATCAGCTCAGATGCAAGCAGCTAAGGCGCAACTTGAAACAGCTGAAGCTCAATTAGCTCGAACAGTCATAAAAGCTCCGTTTGACGGAATTATAGGAATAATGCGAGGCTCGGCTACGCCTGGAAATATCGTGCAACAGCAAACGGAACTCGTATATATCGTTGACAACTCGATGGTTCGTGTAGAATTTACCGTGCCGGCGAAGTACATCGATGATATAGCGGTTGGACAAAACGTTGAGATAACAGTTGATGCGTATCAAAATAAGGTGTTTTCAGGTTCAGTTGATGCTATAGATTCTGAGGTAGATACACGCAATCACAGTATTTTGGTCAGGGCTATCGTTCCGAATAAAGGCGGAAAACTGAAGCACGGAATGTTCGCGAACGTTAAACTTGTGACTGGTGAAAAGAATGACGTTGTGTTGATAGATGAAGATGCCCTGATGAGAGAAGGCGCCATAGAGTATGTTTGGGTTGTTGATGACAAAGGACGAGCTTACAGACAACGAGTGCTATCCGGCGCAAAGGACATAAACGGAGTTGAGATACTTGCGGGATTGAAAGATGGCACAGTCGTTGTGACAACAGGGCAATTAAAACTGACAGAAGGTGTGAAGACAAGGATACTCAATAAGGAAGAATTCGAGGAATCAGGTAAGCGCCAGGCAAAACCCGAAGAAGAGATGTCTACGGAGGCTGCTGAACAGGAAGAGTCAAAAACAAGTGAAAATAATAAGTTGAGTATATGGAAAAAGATAAAAAATATATTCGTGAATGAGAACAAAACCACAGGCGCAGAGCAAGGCACCGAATCCCAAGATAGCGACGACGCTCCAACCGAAGGTGAAGAACAAAGCGCGGAAAGTGAAGGCGAACAATGAGATTATCTGAAGTTTGCATAAAACGACCGGTATTTGCCTGGGTTCTCACACTTATCGTTGTTCTGTTAGGCCTTGTGACCGGAGATAGGTTGCAGGTGCGTCAGTATCCTAAGATGGAGAGAAATTTCGTCACAATAAAAATGACATACCATGGTGCCGGTCCTGAGATTATAGAGAGCCAAATAACGCGTGTTATAGAAGAAGCTGTTGCTGGGATTGAAGGGATAGATACGATAACATCGAAGAGCGACAGTGAAACGAGCGAAGTTTCGATAGAAATCACTGAAGGGCGTAATATAGATGCTGCTGCAAACGATATTCGAGACAGATTAAACAAATGGCGGGATAGATTTCCTGACGCTGCGCAAGAGGCGATACTAACCAAAGCTAGCTCAAATGAGAAATCCATAGTATCTCTGGCGTTGATAAGCGATAAGCTTTCGGAAAGCGAACTGTATGCGTATGCGCAGAACGAAGTCAGCCATGCACTAGAAGCAGTTCCTGGAGTCGCTAGAGTTGACGTTTATGGCGCAGGGGATTATCAGATGTCGGTCAGACTGGATTCGCAAAAAATGGCGTTCTATAATTTGACTGTATTAGATGTCGTAAATGCACTAGATAAGCAGAACATAGAAAGTCCAGCCGGGAAAATCATAAATCACGACAGAGAATACGTTGTGACAACTGTTGCTGATTTACAAAGCCCTGAAGAGTTTAAGGAAATACCGATTGTTAATAAACAAAATAATATAGTGAAGTTAAAAGACGTCGGTGAAGCAAAGATGGATAAGAGTAACAAACGTGTGTTAGCCAGGTTTAATGGCGAAAAAGTTGTTACATTGTCTATAATATCACAATCCTCAGCGAACCCAATACAGGTTGCACGAGGCGTCAAAGCGAAGCATGCTGAACTGATAAAACAGATGCCAAAAGACATAAAGTTTAGCGTTGCATACGATAGCACAACCTTCATAGAACGCTCATTACATGAGGTTTATCACACTATATTTGAAGCGATATTGCTTGTGGTTTTCGTGGTGTTCGTTTTCTTAAGATCGTTCAGGGCAGCGTTAATACCTTTAATAACTGTTCCAATATCTTTAATAGGTTCTCTGTTTATTATGTATTTATGCGGATTTACGATAAATAGCATGACTTTAATGAGCATGGTGCTAGCCATTGGGCTTGTTGTGGACGATGCAATTGTTGTATTGGAGAATGTGTATAAATATATAGAACGTGGTTACACGCCTATAAAAGCGGCAGTTGAGGGGACAAAAGAGGTAGGTTTCGCTGTTATTGCGATGACGCTAACATTGTGTGCAGTTTATGCACCTGTCGCTTTGGCGCAAGGAGAGACGGGAAAGTACTTAAAGGAATTTTCAATAACGCTTGCGGGAGCTGTGCTGTTGTCAGGATTTGTTGCATTGACACTGTCCCCTATGATGTGTTCGAGAACGCTTATAGAGAAAGGCAGTGAAAAAACTAATCAAATTACTAACAGATACTTGTCGATGTTACGCAATTTCATTATGAAATTAGATACTACGGAGTTAATACATAAATTTGAACAGAAGTATGCGGAAGTTCTTGAGAAAACGCTTAATAACAGAGGCAAAACGTTGCTAGTTGCGCTGATGTTCTCTGCATTTGGGTATTTCATATACGCATTTATGCCGAGTGAACAGAAGCCGTATCAGGATGTTGGGATGTTCAGCTATGAGGGGCACGCTCCTCAAACTGCGACGCTGAATTACACGCAGAGGTATGTTGATGCGATAGACAGAGTTGTGGGTTCTGTTCCAGAAGTTGAATCGAGAGAGTATGTTATCACAAATCCAACATTTGAAGGAGTTGCGATAATCAAAGATCGATGTGGTAAAACAACAGAAGAAATAATGAAGGAAATTGAGAAGAAAAGTGATGAAGTTTCAGGCATAGATGTCAGATTTACTTCGGGGCGTGGCAGTGATGACAGTTCGAGATACGTGTCATTCGTGGTTCGCGGCAATAAATCGCACCGAGAGCTAAGAGAAATAGCTTCAAATCTAGGCTCTGAGATAATGGCAAGTGGCATAGCGCAAGCGGTAAGAACCGCAAGCCGAGACGATGCTGAGGATTACACGATAGAAATAGACCGTGATAAGGCCGCATTATTGCACATTGACCCAAAATCAATTGCGAGTACCATAGCGGGGTTAATACAAGGGCGAGTTGCGACTAAATTCAAGCGTGAAAATAAAATGCACGATGTTATGGTTGAAATAAACGAAGATGAAAAGCGTTCTCCGGATCAATTGACTGACATTTATGTTAAGGCGTTTAACGAAAAAGAAGAGGTGTTAATCCCGATAGCCGAGCTCATAAATGTGTATGCGCGTTCTGGACCGGTTACAATATATCGATATAACAGGACGCGTTCTTGCACATTAATTCCAGTGCTGGCTCCGTCAATATCGCTAGGGGATGCAGTAAATGTGATACAAACCTTAGCAAAGAAGACGTTGCCGGATGATGTTTATATCGACTTTATAGATGAGACGAAGAGGTTCTTAACTGAGTCTAACACTATGGCTTTGATATTTATGTTAGCGCTTAGTTTCATATATCTGGTTATGGCGGCTCAGTTCGAAAGTTGGAAAGATCCGTTGATAATAATGCTTACGGTGCCATTGACTTTGGTTGGAGGTATAGTGACATTAGCTTGCATTGACAGCACGATAAACATGTTTTCTAATATTGGTTTTCTAACGCTGGTTGGTCTTATCACAAAGCATGGAATATTGATGGTCGACTTTGCCAATAAACTCGTTGAAAAAGGGCGGACGTATAAAGAAGCAATAAAGGAAGCCGCGCGAATGAGAATACGTCCAATAATGATGACGACGTTTGCCATGGTGCTTGGTTCATTGCCCCTAGCCTTGGCGCGCGGTGCTGGGTGTGAGATACGCATTCCTTTGGGAGCTGTTATCGTTGGAGGGCTGACTGTCGGCACAATATTTACGATTTTCGTCGTTCCTGTTGTGTATACCTACATTTCCGGATTTAGCTTAAGGAAAATGATGAG
>JAFSTL010000110.1 GCA_017450545.1 Alphaproteobacteria bacterium | reverse complement strand
TGATGAGTTGGCTTGGCAGTTATGGCGGATGTGCCACACACGATCCCATTCCGAACTCGATAGTGAAACCATCCTGCGCCGATGATACTCTTGCTTATGCAGAGGGGAAAGTAGGACGTTGCCAGGCTTGTTCATCATATTGATTAGATATTTTTTGGAGGACTTTGTGTAATGATGGTCGATGAAACATAAGCGAATCAGCTGTTTTAGTTAATATAAGATCTACCGTCTGAACGATAGCTCTCTGTGAGCTTTTACGATAGTAAATTCGGTAAGGGCTACGTAAAATTCCTCGCGGCAACGTCCTGTTACTTCTCTCGATTTTGCCGTTGTACGTTGGTTTTGCAGGCAGTAGCACAAACAGCTGTATTCTCAGTTCTTTGCAAGCATGTTCGAAATCTTTCATAAAATAAGACCCCCATCGCTCTGAATTGAGAGAACTTTATAAGGTACATTTTTGATTAATTTCAGAAAAAGTTTTGTCTAATTTGCGGTCTAGAACTAAATGGTCGTTGTAATCTTTTTGCAAAGTGATGCAAAAATACAGAGAGATATATTATATATCTTCACTTGAATATTTCTCGTAGTTTTGAGACTGCTTTCTTAAAAATTTTTGTGCACAAAAAATATATCGTCCTTTCAAACTGGTCTCGCCATCGCTCCCATCCTGATGCGCTGGTGCCCCATTTGCCTACATTATCTAGTTCATCGGGGTAATAGATCTTGTTGACCATGTACTCGTTATGTGGCGTGTTTAGACAGGTGTTAGGTTTTTCTGTTATGGGTGACCGCTCGTCGTTTACTTCGTTTTGCGTCCTCGATGTCGTCTATCTCAGGGGGGGGGTGTTAGTTGTGTGGCTTTCGTGTTATGTGCGCGTTGGTTTCTTTGTGGTGTGATGCCTTATGATCCGTGTGTGCGTGCGTGTGGATCCTTGTCTCTGTACTGCGTATTGTATCCTTCTCTTTCTCCGGTTCGCGGTGCTGTTTATTGTGCAGCCAAGGTCGTGCTTGCGACCTTGCCGCTCTTCTTTTCGTGGCGTTATTTATTTTTGAAAGGAGGTGTTATTTGTGTTGGGTCCGTTACAAAGGTATACTTGACTCTTATGGCTCCCTTCATTTCACCATTTTTTAGGTTTTCGTACATCAATTTGATATACCCTTTGTCCTCGGCACTTAGCCCACTCGGTTTATTTTTCTTAAGATCGTTTATTTCCGCGTCTTTTGCATCCACTTGCGCTATGCCGTGCTGTTGTAACCTCACATTATCCGACGTACAAACGTCATACGTAGATGCCTGACCAGAATTGTTTTGCACATTTTGCATAAAGTTACTATTAATGCAGGTATTGTTAGTATTCATTGTTGTTTGGTTGTTTATAACTGTTTGGCTATTTAAGTTATTCTGAACATTCGGCATGCCTGCATAGCCGTCGGATATACCCGCAGAACCATGTATAAGTCCCTGCAATTTCAGACGAATAGAACGAATATAATTCTCCTGAGCCGATAATCTCATATCAAGCTTCTCAAGATCATTCAAATGATTCCCGAGACACTTAACAGAAGAAACAAACTCCTCTTCCATCTTCATAAACCGCTCCAACGACTTATTCACCCCATTCATAGGATGACAGTCATCGTGAATACATTCGGTATAAGAACTAGCATAACACGCTCCACCCCCTGAAACAACCAACCCCATGAATACTAAACTTTTACGTATCATAAAAACACAAAACAAATGTATTACTCGACTTTAAGTTAGTTCAATCTACAAGTTCCGGACAAGTCCGGACAAGATAATTCTGGGAGAAAAACGTCTTTGTTTTCGCATTATAATAACATTTTGACTTTATGGGAAATGTGAGGCAAAATAAAAATAGGTATGAAATTTGAGATTTTGTTAAAGGAAGATAGCTATGTTGAATAAATCAAACAAAAAGTGTTCGAGAGCGATATATCTAAGCGGTATTGTCGCATCTCTGGCTTTGACGCAGTCTTGCTCTGGAAGTAGTATAAATACACAAGATGCAAGCGCTGTGCCTGAGATTAATCTAAAGAATAGAAGAACGATACATGGAGATCCGAATAACACAAACAATAACGTAAGTTATCAACAATTCGCAATTTGGTATAATTAACTACATAATAACGAAATCCTACGGAAGAAAAATGAGGTTGAATACAAAAAATTTGTACTAAAAGTGAGTTGGAATGCGCATGGATATCCACATCTAAGTCCATAAATTTCTTGGGAAAACAAGTCAGTACCTTATTCTTTCATATCGCATTGCTAAAGTGAACCTCCTGTTATATTGTTTAAAGGGGTGTTTCTTTTCGTTAAGCAAGATTCGCTAACCTTAATTCGAGAAGTATAAACTAGTTATTTTGATTGTGTAGTCGCATTTTCTTTAATAAACATTACCTTTTTAAATTTTCCTTGAATTAACGGATTATTTAATTCTTCATTATAAATTTTTCCAATTTCAACTAGGCGTTTTTGTGACACATCAAAGCCACGCATGCTGATGATAAGCACATCATGCCCTGTAATCAACGCGATCACCCCCTGCATCCGGACTAATTCGCGTATTTCCTGATCTGTCGTGGCGTTGGTTACTGCATTTGCACTTATGAGATCGACCTTAAAAGAAGCGTGTGGCTGTCTGGGGGCATCCGAAGTGCCGTTTAAAGACTGTAAATTTAACTTTTCTGAATAAAGGCATTGTTCATGTTGCTCATTTTGCGAATTCTTTTGCAAACTTTCCCGTATCTCTGGGGTGTATTCCTGCAGCAAGCCGGCTTTTTGCTTCGTTGTGCGCCAATTAATCACCGCTGGTTTGCCGCCCGACTTATTTTCATTTAGCAGAAATGTTAAAGTATCTCCGGCTTTGCTCTGAACTAAGGTTTGATTCGTTGATGGAATTTTACTTAAAATTTTGTTGATTGCTTCACCGGGGGCTTTCACAGAAGGTTCAATAGATTTCACTAACTCAAAAATATTTCGTGCAGGCAACACGTTATGGGTTTCACTAATTTTACGTATCTTTTCTGCTATTTCTTCTGAACTTTTTTTTAACATTTTTTCTATATTTGCAGTTTTTGCATATTTTTCAATATCATCTAACCGATTTTCTATAACGTCATGTAATCTCTTTATAGCATCATCAATGTTGAGTTCTTCATCAACCATATACTTAAAAAGCATCCGAATAAACAGGTAGTTTTCAGTTGCGGGATTTCCCAAAGTGTTATCAAAAATGTCTCCTAAGCTTTCCGCGCCAGGCGTGGTATACACTTTTTCTCGAAGCGCCAATTTTATCGCTTCTTTAAGAGAATCCATGTGTTCCGTATCATTTAAAAATGGTTCGCTTTTATAATCTTTTTCATGTTCCCTCATTATATCTTCAGCCGCTTTATTTAGCGTGCCTTCAGTTATCTCTGCGCTAAATGTGTGAGTAGTTGTTAAGCAAATAACTAGCATAAACACATTTTTCGCCCATCTTTTCGCCATACCAGGTAACTGACCAGAAAGCCTTTGATTTTAGGCTAGTAAGCAATCGTTAACTTTTCGTTAAATTCTTAACTTATTTTCTCTGTGTAACCAAAAAGTTACGTAACCTACTGCAACGATGCTGAATATGCTTCCACATATAAATGGAGCTGAAGAGCATTGTATGGATAAAGTTTTCGCTATGTCAGAGGAAAATCCAGCTATATTATTTGATATCAACAACACAAGCCCCTCTACTCCGTAAAATATTGCAAATGCCGTCCCTACTAAATTTTCCGGAGCAAGCTTCGCTATTATCGACCCTATCAGTCCCTGCGTCATTCCAATATGCAAGCCTGCAAAAATGTATATGCAGACTATCGTTGCCATATTGTTCGCAAAAGTCCCGAATATATCAGCAATAATTAGGAGACATACACCAAGCAACATAAGTTTGCGTTTATCTATTCTGTCAGATATTCTTCCAACTAACACAGCAATACTTATGGCGCATAGCTCATACAGCCCCATAAACAATGGAAAATTTCCGACTTGGTCAGGAATAACCTCTTTTGCTCGCAATGTTATAAATCCTTCGCTAAAACGATTGAACATGAGAAGAGATATAAAAATCATAAAGTGCCAATATGACGTCGGCATGTTTTTCACATCTCGTATGTCCCATTTGTGCTTCGCTTTTTGCTTATATTGCAAAGCGTCATCATACTTTATTTTAGTCATTAAGATATACAAAGCGACAATAGTTGGGACAACAGCAAGTGAAAAAATTAATCGAAAATCTTTACCAATCATTGCAACTATAGTTGAGGTTACAATCGACCCTATCAAAAATCCGGAGATATTCGTTGTGTATCGAAGAGAATAGGCATATCCCTTTTTTTCAGACAACTCTGCCAAGATGGTATCCGACGGAGCCTGTCGCAAACCTTTTGCAAATCGATCAAGCGACTTTGAAAAAAACACAAAAAGCACATTAGGCGCGCAAGCAAGCAACGCTTTGCTGCAAATTGTCACGATTGTCCCAACTTTAAGCATCGGTAATTTTCTTTTAAAAATGTCCATTATAAAACCGGCAAAGAGTTTTGCCATAAATGAAAGAAAAATAACTGCCCCTTCAAGTGCCCCAAAAGATTTGCTGTTGCCGCCTAGCTCGTCGACTATAAAAACCGGCAAAAGTGAAAAAATCATTGAGGTCGCCATGCCCCAGCAAAAGTGCATTCCACAGAGCCACAAGACTGCTTGATTTTTTTGCTTATCTGCACAAATTTGAAAAAACTTCATTTATCTACCACAACAAAACAAGTGTTTCCATTGGTATATACAAAACCTTCTGAAATGTTTAGTGACGTTTCATTACCATTCACCGGAGTGTATGATATTTTCTCCAAAACTTTTGTCATGTATGGTTGATGTTTCGGCAAAATCTTAACTTCACCATTGTCCGTTACAATACTGATTTGAGAAATATCTCCTTCGTATATTTTTTCTTCGTCACATATTAAAACAAGTTTCATAAATCACCTTTAAAAATCAAGATTTGCATAATTATCTGCCGGAGGAATCTGAGATAAATTGTCCTGCAAAATGCTTCGAAAACTCGGTCTTGACTTTATCCTAACATACCAGCTTTTCACAAGTTCATACTTGTTCCACTGAATAACTCCAAGGTAATCCAACACAGAAAGCAAAGTTGAAGTTGTTATATCTGCTATGGAAAACTCCTTCCCTGCGAGCCAATTCCGTCTATCAACAAGCCAAGATATGTATTCCATGTGATTATTCAGTTTTGCACTAGCGGTGCGTATGCGAGCCGGATCCGGGCGCTTGTCGGCTTCTTTTGCAAAACGCTTCAGGATTCGCTCTCGGATAACCGGGTAATAAACGTCCTTGTATAGCCCATTTTCTGCCCAATCTGCAATCTTACGAGCCTCCGCACGTTGCTGGTAATCTGAACCTATCAACGGCATATCCGGATAAACCTCATCCAGATATTCACGTATTGCTGACTTTCCATACGTTACAACGCCATTTATGTCAACCAATACAGGAACCTCACCAGAAATGTTGTGCTCGAGCAACTCTTCCGACGGATCCCAGGGCGCTTCGTATACCATATCGTAATCCAGATGCTTTTCCGAAAGGATTACGCGCACAGCTCGAGACAGGCCTGATAATGGATACTGAAATAATCTGCGCATTTTCTATATCTGCATTATATCTTTCTGCTTCGTTTCCAAAAGTTTATCAATCTTTTTCGTATATTCATTTGTTAAATTTTGAATATCATCCGACAAACCTTTTAAATCATCTTCACTAATTTCTCCGTTCTTTTCCTGTTTCTTTATTGTTTCCATCGCATCGCGGCGAACGTTCCTGATTGCAATTTTAGCTTCCTCAGCGTATTTTCCCGCCAATTTCGACAATTCTTGTCTACGTTCTTCTGAAAGGGGAGGTATAGGTACTCTCACAGTTTGCCCATCTGTTGCAGGATTCAAATTCGCCCCACTTTCTCTTATCGCTTTTTCAACACTTTTGACAAGACCGCGATCCCAAACATTTACGACGAGCATCCTTGCATCTGGTGCAGACACAGTCCCAACTTGGGCAAGCGGCATCAAAGAACCGTATGCCTCAACCTTAATCGGCTCCAATAACGCAACAGAAGCCCTTCCTGTGCGTATGCCTGAAACTTCTTTCGAAAAAGCCTCCACCGTATGTTCCATCTTATTTTGAAACTGAACTAATCTA
>JAFSTL010000109.1 GCA_017450545.1 Alphaproteobacteria bacterium | reverse complement strand
CGTTCTCAAGCAATACCTTGTCAAGTCGCCTAATTAGTTTCCTGTTGTCAAAAAATTCATCGTCGTCGAATATAAAAAACTCTTTTCCTATCCATCCGCTATCTATATGCAATTTATACTTATTTTTCGGTCCCAGATCTACGTGCGGATAGTTATCGTGTGCATAACTTAGATACAGTTCATTTGTCTTGATTTTCGAACCATCTATAGTATCATATATAGGTGGGGTTATCCTTACCCAATAGCCGAGTATTTTATCTTTTGTTCCTTTTTTGTCGTATTCAATGCATAATCTAATTCCTGGCGCAACGTCTCTGTTAATAATCCAGTCTTTTTTAATTGTATTTATCCTGTCGTGATTTATTGGCGATTTTGTGATTGTAATCTCATTATCTAGTATGTCGTCTAACATTTTCATGCTTTTGTAAACATGCTCCTTTATATTAAGCTCCTTATCATATTCCTTTATATCGTTTATTGCTTTCTCTATGCATGCCTCCAAATTAACTATCTCATAATTGATGTTATAGTAATTATAACATTTTGTAAACAATTCATTAAATACCTTATCCTGGTCACGCGTTTCTCCGTTTATAAAATCACTTTTGATTATATTTAAATAATTATACAATACGACAGCATTCCAATTTTCAGGCGAATAATTTATGTCGTTCGGCGTCGTTTCGAATGTTATCGTATCTACACCAGTTTTTGACGCAAATTCATTTTTTTCTGTCACGCAATCTGCGATTGCTTTTCCAATAACTTCGCGTATAGATTCACTGAACATAGTTTCCTTTATCCATGAACCTTCACTAGAATTAAATATTGTATTATTTGCTTTTACTCTCCAACTTACCTCATTGCATTTGTTTAACATTTCACTTATATTAACACATCTTGCTTCTATAGTGCTACATTGAGTCGCGATTGCGATCCAACTTAAACACAGCCCCCTCGCAAATACTTGCTTTTTCATAACATACACAACACTCATAACCCCTACATATCGTATGTTACCACATATTATTTCTAATGTCAAGTGACAGAATAATATTCTGGCATACTTTTTTACAAAAATATTCCTTGCATGTTTGTACAAGCTGTGGTACTATGGAAATAGGATGAAGAATTTCATTAAAGAAGGAGTAAAGAAAAATGAAGTTCAACTTAAGTAAAACTAAGTATTCGAGTGGGGGGATATATTTGCGGTGTATTGCAGTAATATTTGCGTTTATACAGTGTTGTTATGCGAAGACGATTATCGACAATGCCGAGAAGTTTCAACACTTTGTGTATGAAGCTGGTTGGAGAGCTAATGCTGGATATTATGACAAAAGTCTGCGCAAAGACAAATGGTATAATGACAAAATATACGAGGACTCGATATACAAAGTAATACCCCAGGCGATTGCGGATTGTATGCAGAAAAAGGCGGAATTTAGTAATGTTGGGAAAATAGTAACATTTGAAGCAAAGGACCATACGGGGTATTCTCCAGAGAATTGGAATGCAGTTGTATTGTGGAATTATTTATATTTTGCTATATATAAAGCTACAGCTTTGTCAGATAAAGGCGTTGAGGCTGTCGGGGATAAACTGAAAACGTACTACAAAAACGAGTATGACGGAGAAATAGATAATGCTGTGAGCGATATACAGACGTATGCAACGGATTTAAATCTGTATGATTATATAAACGAAATAAAGACAAATCAGAAAGACAACAAATACTATGAAATAACGAGAAGTTTTAATTGCAGTTACAAAAATGCCTGGGTACGTTTAAAACAATGCAATATTACATTGACCATAATAAAGGGAGAAGTCGGCGAATACATTGCAGAGCACAACGAGCCAAATACCGCCAGTTTTGTAACACATACAGTTCCGAAAAGTGTATCAGAAATACATGCTTTGCCGAATTTTGCCGGCGACGAGATACCGAATCTACGTAACGAAAATGGCGTTGATATATCTGCAAATAAATGCTGGTTTAACTCAGTGATGCTGAATTTATATAACTCAAAGACGTTCCATAAAGTTATAAATGACCTGCAAAAACAATCACACGATAACACAATGCCTAGCTACTGGATACAACAAATATTCAACGATATTCGCTCTGGTAATATGACAAAATATGGCACCCACCTGAAGGGATTGATTGGGGCGATGTACAAAGTAGCTACCCCCATCTACGGCAAATACATATTGAGTCCAAGCCTCATTGAATGTATCAATGGTGGTGAACGTCAAACAATGAATGATAGCTATAGTGCAATAATAAAAGCATTAGATGCCGAAGCGCAAGTTAATGCTCTAGATATAAAACCGTATATATTGACAGTGCAAGAAGTAAATAAAGCTTGTGAAGCGGGATGCAAATTGAGAACGAACAAGTATAAAAACCCAATATTTGTAACAGCTAATACTCTAGAAGAATCCTATAAGAACATGTATATGGAGCACAAATTTACTGACTGCAACCTATGCAAAAGTAATGTACGACAGATTGTCAAATATGAAATAGGCACACCTTCAATGCTGTTAGCGTTCAATCACGATCAGGGGGAATATAAACCTACACGTCCGGATGTATTAAATCTGATGGTGGGTAGTGAGAAGTATAAATACCAGCTTATCGGTGTTGCACGAAAAGTGGGAAGCAATCACTTTAAAGCTGAAATAAATCTGGCGGATAAAG
Organism: Alphaproteobacteria bacterium; assembly: GCA_017450545.1. Taxonomy (GTDB): domain Bacteria; phylum Pseudomonadota; class Alphaproteobacteria; order RUG11792; family RUG11792; genus RUG11420. The sequence continues at coordinate 4,615 of JAFSTL010000109.1, read as the reverse complement.
GCTGGTATAGCGTTGACGATCTAGACAAAAAATCTCTCCACAAAATACTTTCTATCACACCAACTGACGCAGATCAACTTATTTTCTATGAACGAATACTATGATGTATAGAGACAATGATAACGACACAGTTTGCGTCTGGAAGCTGTGGTGTGGTAGAATGAATGAGAGTGGAAGATTTAATGGAATTTGAGCTTATGAATAAAATTTTACCTCTTGCATTGATGTTGCCGTTGCTGACAAGCGTCGGAGCTGAGGCTGGTTTTGGAACAAAAGTGGATGAAGTAAACAAAAACACGACTGAAAAAAGCGAAGAGACGCAAATGGATCAGCAGGCTTTGTTTGACAAGACAAGACGCGGAGTTGTCACGATACGGGTTTCTGTCGCACTAGACCGGGCGATGTATAACAAACAGTGGTTTGGAACGGGGTTTATTGCAGATAAAGAAAAAGGCTTAATTGTAACGAATGCGCACGTTGCTGGCGAATTAACTGTTTGTTCATACGAAGTAAAGTTCGGGAACGGCAAAAAACTAGAGGCGAAATTAGAATATTTGGATCCGAGTTTTGACTTTGCAATTTTATCAGTTAATCCGAAGGATATACCTCAATACGCAATGCCTTTAAAAATATCTGATGAAGAAATAACTATAAATTCAGAGATATATTCTATGGGGAATTCTGCAAATAATGAATTTTCGACATATAAGGGATATGTTTTTGATGTTGAAAGCATCCTTTGGCTGAAACCCATCGCTGAGCAGTCATTTCAGTTTTCTGGATTAACTGTGCCGGGAGCGAGTGGCTCCCCTGTTTTGAACAAAAAAGGGGAAGTTGTTGGGTTGTTATATGGCGGAAAAGTTGTGTCAGGCGCAGCTCTTCCAATTTCGTATGTAACGCCTGCCTTAGAATCGCTGAAATCAGGACGGAAGTTTCATCGTTATTTCTGTGGATTGATAATAAATTATGGTTCAGTGCAGGATTTCGTCAACGCAGGCAACTTGCCAGAATCTGTTCTTGAGGAGTACGAGAAGCAGTTTCCGGACAAGGACAAGGTTTTGTATATAGCAAGGAAGTTGAGCGCATTTGATGCTGAAAAAAACCAAATAGAAGCTGGAGACATTATTTGGTCTATTGACGGTGAATTGATAGGACCTAGGTTGAAACGAATTGATGAGATAGTGCAACAAAAGCAAGGGAAATCAATAAATTTGGTCATATATAGAAATGGAAAGAAGAAAGAGATTGAAATTCCAACATTTGAAATAACAAACAAAAGTAGCATGAAAATGCTTTCATTTGGCGGGGCAGTTTTCTATGAAACGCCACTGGAATATAAGATATACTTTGGCAAAGGAACAACGGGGGTGTACCTCGCCGAGTGCGAATCAGGCTCGCCGTTTTCGGATGTTTGCTATAGCAATGCCGGTGGGATTATATCAACTGGAGCACAGATTTTGTCAATTGATGGCAAAGATATCTCCTCATTGGATGATTTGGCAGACATAATCCCGAGCTTGTGTAAGAAGAAGGTGTTTACCATAAGATACGTGAAGATGTGCACAGATGATCAGGTCTCGTCAGTAACGGTTAAGCATACGCCGGAGTTTGCAGAAGCTAAGCTATATACGTTTAACAGCGAAAAGAAAAAGTGGGATGTGAAGCATATAAAAAATCCTCAACAGCAAGGGTAGACTCAGAAAAAATCTTTTGGGCGCCTGATTTAAATTCAGGCGTCTGCAGGAGATGCTGTATTTCCAGGTAAATCTTTTGAGTTGACAAACAAAATTTAGATAAATCGAAATTTAGGAACTCTTTTAATAAGATAATCGGCAAAGTGATGTTTTTTTGCATAAAGTCTTCAGAAGCGCGAAAATCCGACAGAGAAAAGTTATCTAAATCGTTTTGAAACTGGAACAATAAGCCAAAACAATTCCCTAAATATGCAAAATCTGATTGAGAAGAACTATGAGAGAGCTGCGAACTCAAGACGAACACCACTTTGAACAATGACGCTGTTTTTAACGACATAATATTTATGCAGTCCTGAATCGTCGACTGTATGTTCAAGTCACGTTCAAGCGCAGCTCCCAATGCAGTTGCGCAACATTGTTCTGTGATATAATTCTTGATATATGTATCATTTGAGTGCAATTTTAATAATTCATTTATGGAGTACACAAGCAATAAATCACCCCAAATAATACTCTTCCTGAAACCGAACTCTTTAGCAACAGAGTTGCGGTTGCGTCTGACCATATTGTTATCAACAACATCGTCGTGCAAAATCGAACCAAAATGAATAAGTTCGATAAGAGCTATTGTTTTATACTTAATCTCTGCATCTACTAACGCATTTTTATTCCAATTCATGAGATACAGAATAGATCGAATACGCTTGCCCTTTTTAACGGCAAATGGCATCAATTGTCGTAGAACATTGTTCGTATCCAGAAAATCCGCAATTCTCTGTTCGATTATATCAAGTTCTTGCGCGTAGTCACTTCGCATGTCGCATACGCTCTGTATCAGTTGTGAAAACATCGTCTTCAGTTCTCAAGCATGCGAGCAAAACGCTTTGATTTTTTCAGTTATATATTCAATATCTTCCGCTGAGACCAATGGGTGAACTGGTAATGATAATATCTCTGAGTATAGTTTCTCTGCATTCGGAAGAGCGTATCCCATATTAAAATAACTTAGCAAATGATTTGGCTTATATTGCACGCCAGTTTCAATTCCTGCATCTGCGAGGTACTTCTGCAATTCATCTCTATGACCATTTTTGACAATTATGGGGAAGATATGTGGCACAGCTGTTTTCGCATTTATTGGAAAGAGCTGAATTTCAGAAACATCCGCCAATTTATCAAGATACATCTGCGCATTACGTTGCCTTAAGCGCCTGATTTCCGGGAACTTCGCCAATTGAGCGCGTCCGATTGCTGCGGATATATTGTTCATATGAAGACGCCATCCCAACTCCTTCACGTCGGAATTCCAGCTTCTCTTTCCTTGAAATCGACGCTCCGTATCGCCAATAACGCCGAGTAATCGCATATCTTTCAGTCGCTCCGCAATATCTTTTTGCGATGTTAAAACACAGCCCCCATCTCCGCAAGAAATATTTTTTATTGGATCAAAACTGAAGCACAAAATCCCATTTCGTTTTGCTATTTGTTCATCCCCAAAACAATGCGCTGCATCCTCAATAACTTTAAGGTTATTGTCAGCAGCAAATTTATACACTTCACCTATTTTTTCAGAACACCCTGCGAATAAGACAGGTATTATCGCTTTCGTCTTTGGTGTAATTCTTTTTTTTGCATCGTTTAAATCTATAAAGCCATCTTGTGTAGAAACATCGCACGGTATAGGGTTTGCCCCATTTGCTTTAACCGCTTGGAAAGTTGAAACAAATGTGAATGTCGGCGCCAAAACTTCATCTTCAGCTTTTATATCGCAAGCCTGAATGGATAATTGCAAAGCCGCAGTGCCCGAATGAACACAAGTGACATACGCATCAGTTCGCCCGAAAAATTTATGTAATTCCTCCTCGAACATGTTGACTTCGGTTCCCATATTGACCACTTGGGTCTTCAAGACAGTTGATACAGCTTCAGCTTCCTCATTCCCGAAATATGCCGAGGATAATTTTATGTGCTTCATTTGCTCGTCTCTCGCTCTCTCTCGCTTATTTTATATCACATCTCTTTCCCTTTCTTATCGACCTTTTTTATTTTGCCTATGAGGTTCTTTACTGCATCCTCTATATCATCTGCTTCAACATCATCGTCGTCCTCGTCCTCAAATTTCAAGTCTAAATCCTTATACATCTCCTTTGCCTTTTCGTTTAAGATCTTGGTCATCGCCCAATACTCTTCTTTTTCTGTTGAATTTCCGTTTGCATCCTTCGTATCGGGTATTCCGCATACAGGCACTTGTCCAATTGGTATTTGATTTATCATATCATTCACTTTGCTTAACTTCAACTCATTCTCTGTTATTTCTTCATCTGCTTCTGCTTTTAGCCGTATTTTGTTTATTTGATGGTTAAGATCCTTCATAATTTCTTTTTGCTTAACTAATGCAGATATGTTTTCGTATCTTTTCTCTCCAATCATTGCTTCCACCATGTTTTCTTGAGTATCACCATCCACCTCCATTCCTTTTATGTCATATATCAATCGGCTTACAAGTCGTTTAAATTTATTTTTTAGACTTTTTCCATCTTTTAGTATGGTATAATTGTACTTACCATTTCCCTTTGTTGCATATTTTACATCAAGTTCATGAGAATAATTCCCGCAATTATATCTTAGGCTTGAAGCGCCAAACTTATGACCAAGCAATTTCCAAGCGACATCTTGCTCAGAGAAACATTTATAGTCATTCTTTTTGTTTTGCACTTTTTCATCCAGCTTTTTGTATAGTTTTCGCGCCGAACGCGCCGTATAACAGTATTCATTCAAATTAAGAACATTAAAATACGTTCTTATATCTCTCGCTGCATCCTCTATTTTTCCGACATCCACTGCTCCTTTATACGTTTTCTTCAAATTATCTTTCACTTCATTTATATCGTCTTCAATTTTGTTTTCATCATAATCAGCCT
>JAFSTL010000108.1 GCA_017450545.1 Alphaproteobacteria bacterium | reverse complement strand
TGGACTCTCGATGATACTTCCAGAGCGATAGCGTCTGAAGTTTTTAGGCAACATTGGAATGCTCATTTGGCTAAAATAAGGCTACAGAATCGCCAAAAAGGAATTGTTGATGAGATAACAAGGTGGGACAGCGAGAATTACGGAGAAACTGTATTGAAAGTGATTCCGACAGAGATCGCTCGTTGCTTTTTCAATATCACGAATGATATGGTGACATACAACAAGTTTGATGGAAGAATGATCGAATGTGTTGGAACTAATCCGTCGAAATATACCGATGCTAATTGGAATTATGTCTTCTTGATAAATTTTTTGGATAGATTTTTGTCGAATACGCTTAAACCTCATTCAAAAGAAGCAAAAGCAAAGCTTTTTAACGGGATATTAGGCGAAACTAAGGATGTTATGCTGCAAGCAACGAAGGAGAATGGATATACGTATGATTACGGCAAATACGCAAAGGACATCAACAAAGCGTATGATGATATAAAAGCATATAGCGAAAAACTGGACTTAGTTCAATACCTCGATGAGCTAAGGTGCGTTAGAATAGATGCTGCAAATATAAAATCACCAATATTCAAGAATGAAGACACATATAAAGATAAGTCAGTTGCAGAATTGAAAACTTTTATATCTAACCTAGATGAAAATTTTGGTGGCGTTGATGACAGTAAATATCTGAGTATGATATGTCGGCTTAATGGTATCCATAAATTAAGATTGACGCCTATAAAACACGATAAGGAACTTAAACAGGCGTATCTAATGGTATGTATAGATCTGCCAGACGATCCAGAATCAATTTTTAAGCAATATCGTCGTGTTTGGCCGTTAAACAAGGAAGATGGAGTAATGAAGTGTGAGGAAATAGACGCAACAATAAATAATATTAGTTCTTGGTACAATACAGATTTAGATTTAGGTTGCAACAACAGCGATTTCTTTTATGGTTTATACGGGATGTCTGTTGGCAGGATAAAAGCAGATATCAATGTGGCGTATGTTTTTAAAGAGGACGAGATCCTTGAATCGACTCTACAAAAGATAAAGTATTTTAATGAATCTGGCAAGGATTTAGATTTGATGAATAATGTTGATTTGCAAAGAAAAATCGAGCAATGTGAGACGATAAGTAAAATTGGTAACCAAGTAGTATATCTTTGCAAAAGTGCACTGCGCGACCTTGAACAAACGAAGGAAACGAAATTAGCACTTAGAATACAGAAAATTGACAAAGAGATAAACAAAGTTTCCAGGGCGCTCAACTTAATTCCAGATAATAAAATGATTGACGAAATATGTGAAATTGTTAAGAGATGGTTCGATGAAGGCTATGGGTCGCTTGATAATGAAAAGTATATGTATCCGCGTATGTTAAATACCTATCAAACGATGAGGGACGCTCTAAATCTGAACGGATTGGGCTATACAGCTGATGGATATAGAAAACGGTGTCCAGGCAACGCACAAACAAATGGAGAGGGAGTGGATTTGTCGTACATTATGAACAGTTGGTTGTGGGAAGAGCCTCAAATATAGTGAGGGGCTTTTATTGCTGTACGGAGGGCTTGCCTCCGCACATGTTTGCGCATTCAACTCTGACAGTGTTTGTTGCATATTCTTTTATATCCTTTACAGCATCTTTTACTGTATCATCTATATTGTTTATTGCTTTGCATTCGTTTTTTATTCGCATATCGACTTCATTAAGTAACCGCTCCGTATCGCATTCACCTTTTGTTTTATATTCGCAAGTATAGTCATGTATTAAGAGACACAAAACAACTGCATTACAGTTTTCAGCCGTATAAGTTTTTGTATCAACATCGAATGTTATAATATCTGCAGCCGTTTTACCTGCAAATTCGTTTCTTTCGATTATTTGACAATAACATTACGTATAAAATCGCCATAATACTCATCAGTAATCCAGCTGCCTTCTTTTGCATCAACTATTGCGTTATTAGCGATTATTCGCCAGCTTATCTGATTGCAAACCATTCAACGCATCCTATGTGCTTAAGTATTCCTATTGAGCTATACTGCTTTGCGTTAATGCAGATAATGCTAATACTGCTTTATCTAAATGCCTCCCCGAATACTTGGTTTTTACCTAACCTATTCAGCATTTTCTTTTTCTCCTTAGAAAAACATTCTTACTATTTTCAGTATATCGCATTTTTTTCAAAATTGCAATTAGGCTATTGCAATGAAATGAGAAAACGTGTATACTTGTAAGTAAGAGGGTAGACGATGGAGAACTACGACATTGAGACAGGTTTTAGTTGCTAATATGACGGTTATCTTACAGATAACAAACTTGTGTGCAAGTGAATTAGATATTGCGTCTTTGGACAAGGATATAGAGATACGGGAATCGTATCAAGATAACGCTAAGAGCATACAGTATTTGACAGACCGGTACAGAAAGCATGTAGGAAGTTTGAGCCCACGAGCGAATTGGACAAAAGATAAATTATATAAAGAATCTATTAATACAGTTATTCTTTCTGAGATGTGCAGAGCATTTAACAATATCAACGTATACGAAAAATCGGCACGTTACAATAGTGCTGGCGATGTTATGGAATTCGATACAGATGAAGGTTTTAAAACAAGAGACTTATATGATAAATCAAATTGGAATTATGTTGTTTTGATGAATACGTTGAATTATATAGTAAATCAAAATGGAGATGTGAGTGATAAATCAGTATCTACCACTGTAACCAAATTAAAAAAGAAATATAGCGCATATTCATGGATAATAAATGAAGCTGGTAATGATATCAAGCAATATATGAATGATTTAAGACTTTATGATTTTATAAAATCTGTGAGAGATAACATTACAGTAGCGTCAAATAATGAACCGTTATTACCACGGGGTATAAAAAACGAAGGCTGCACTTGCTATTTCAATGCCATCATACAAATGTTATATAGTTCTGAAAAGTTTAGGAATGCAATTAAGGAGTTAAGTAAATCGAAGAAGAATGGCGTAGCAATAGAATTGAACAAGTTTTTCACAGAAATTGCAAAACCCGATAAAGACGAAGCGAAAATAACCGATGGGAAGAAAGAAATATGGAGATTGACGAATCATGAGGACTGGACCACTTCGAATATGCAAGATGCGGAAGAGATTTTAACTTCACTGCTAGATCGTTTGATAGACGATGAGAAAGAAGATGAATTGAAGAAAGATAAAAAAAATACGACCAATTACGAGGAGAAAGCACAAATAGATGAAAGAATAAGGGCGAGTAGCACTATAGGCAGCTTGGTACGTCGACGTGACGTCTGTCTGCTTTTATGCGAAAAATGCCAAAAACCAAGAGCTTCACTTGAAAGTAATAATATACTTCAATGTGCGATAAAACACGATCAATTAAAGGAAAATATTGATGAATACGAAATAATTGAAAATACTGATGAGGAGATGGAATGTAATGAATGCAAAACAAAGACGAAACACAAGAAAGCGCTAAAATACTGGGAATTGCCAGAGATATTGCTTATACAACTAAAAAGATTCATAGTAGAGGCGAAACAAACCGGAAAAGATAAGGAAGGGAAAACAATATGGGACTATAATAAGAGAAAGAATGACGAGAAAGTAATATGTCCAGATGAGTTAAAGATAATAGAAAAAAGATACAAATTGCGGGCATGGGTAGTTCATTATGGGTCGCCGGATGCTGGACACTACTGGACCGAAGCTTATGCAAAAAATGGACAAGCATATGAAGCCAATGACTCTAAGGTAAGAAAAATAACAGATATAAACAAAAAGGATGCATATATATTGATGTATGAGCGAATAGATAAATAATGTTCATAATTGAACGCAAGCGTCGCGATTTTGTGAAATGGCACAAATGAATAGTAGCAAATTTATATCAAATTTTTCAAAATTCCTGTAGAATGTACGCATGCGTTGCCTGGGTATAGTGAAAAAGACGAGTGAAATATGGCAAATGGCAAAAAAAAGGTCATTCCCATTCCACATAACATAAACTGGCATGAAGGTATGCTTTTGTCACAGCATCATTTTCAGCAGAATGATCTTCGTAACTTTCGCGTGTTGGCAAGCCAGCTGAAATTGCTTTCATCAAATCATTTCGGAGTGAGACATCTGCGAACTGATGCAGTCGCGCTAAGTGAGGGAATATACAGAATTCGCGAAATTGAGGCAGTATTTCCGGACGGATTGATTTTCAGTTATTTTCCTTCAACAAATAATTTAAAGCCACTCGAAATAAATTTAAAGGCGGTTATGCAAAGTGGACAAACTGAATGCACACTATATTTGGCTATAGCAGAAAGTTCAGACGATATATCTCCAATTTTGGGGAGTCCAGCAAGATACTATTCCATTGATGGCGATTTGGTTTCAGACGACAATATAAAAGAGAATGAGATACGAATACCGCGTTTGTTTCCTAATGCATTTTTGTATGCAGGCGATAATATTCCTGAGCTTTGCATAGGATTTCCATTGTGCAAAATAATCAGATTAGACGGAGTTTATCAAATTAAAAATTGGACACCACCTTGTTTTTTCATAGAAAGACACTTTCCACTCTGGGAAAGGTGTGAACGTTTAGCTATTTCTATCCGGGAAAAAGCAGTCTATTTATCTGAAAAGATGAAATATTCTGCATCTGATACTTCGATTTTTGATGCCAAACAGATTTTAGAACAAATAATAACTGTCATGCCAGGACTTGAGGCATTGGTTTATAGCAACGAAATACGCCCATACGAACTTTATCAGGAATTGTCACGCGTTTTAGGCGCTGTTTCTGTTTTAATTCCAACTGATATAATTCCTGTTATGATGCCTTATAATCATAACGATATAGATTCTTGTCTTTACAATGTAATAAATTTAATAGAACATTACATATCATCCATAGAGCGTGGCTTCGCTGTTTCATCTTTCAAAAGAAAAGAACGTTTCTTTTATCGTTATATGTCTCTTGAAGACATTGAAAATTCTTTAAACAACAAGTTATTTATTGGAGTCAGATCCGAAAATGCTGTTGTTTCGGATGTGGAGCTTTGGATGAATGATGCTATAATAGTGTCAGATTCCGCATTAGAAAAAGTTAGAAACAAGCGAATAAAAGGATGTAAACGACAGCTTTTAGGACAAGATATGGTCGCACGAATTTTGCCTGGAGTAGGTGTTGTTCTATTCGAGATAGAAATAGATAAAAATTTTGTAACAGGTGAGGAAAATTTGCATATATTCAATCCCGGAAATAAAACGAATGCCACTCCAACAGAAATAATGCTATACATTCCACGCAAAACTCAGACAATAAACGGGGGATGTAAATGAGTTTTAAGGCAAGTGAAAGTGCTGTAGTTCATGGATTTCAAGCATTTTATTATGAACTTTTACGCCAAAAAGAAAAAGCATTAAGTTTGTTTTTTTCGCC
>JAFSTL010000107.1 GCA_017450545.1 Alphaproteobacteria bacterium | reverse complement strand
GGCGATTCACGAGATGTAGAGACCGTGGAATTTGGGAAAAGATATTGCAATCAGTGATGTAGGAGCTGGATTTGAGCTGCATCACGATTGACGCAACATACACGAAATGTCATATGCATGCGAGTGGCGCAAGAGCTGGAAATCAAGGCATGGCAGCCTCAAAAGGGGGCTGAACACGAAGGTACATGTCGCGCTGGATGCTCACGGAATGCCACTGAAGATACTCATATCAGATGGGAATGTGCACGATAAAAGACAAGGGATAGGACAGTAAAAGTATAGTCGAATTTGCAGCGAAAAACGGAATGAAGGCTGTAATTCCATCTCGGAGAAATGCGAAAATGCAGAGAAATTATGATAAAAAATTGTATAAAAAGAGGCATATTGTTGAAATTTTTTTTTAAAGATTAAGAAATTTAGAAGTATTTCAACGAGATATATCAAAAACATTTCAGCCTTCCAAGCGTACCTCTCCATCGCATCCATCACGCTTTACTGCTGTTCCCTTTGACGACAGCATCTAGAAATGGACGAACTTTTTACATACTTTAAAAAAAACAACACAGAGTCTATGTTTGGCTTGCTGTTGACCGAAACCAAAACAAAATTCTAGGACAATGTCCTTGATTTTGAAGTGACAGAGGCGCGTGATTTGTGTGCGTACATGAAGCTTTCATATAGAATTAAACGAAAATTTAAGATAAATATATTGTGTACCGACAGCAATTTTGTGTATCAACAAATAAAGTTAGCTAATAAACATATATTAAGCAAGTCTGAGACTTGTTTAGTTGAGAGAAAGAATTTGGTTATTCGAAGAAAATTGGCACGGTTTAATCGACGAACAAGTTGTTACTCAAAATCAATTGATATGATTTCGGCCTCTCTATTGTTGCTGTTTAATGAGGAACTGCTATATTCGATAATAGGTTAGGGGGCCCTAAATTTCGCTCACTTTCTGTCAAAATTATCTGTTCTTAGAGAAATTTTGTTATAATTTTTAGAGTTAATCTTTTATGAATTGATTCAAAGGAATTCAAAATGTTTGGAAAAAGACAAATATTAATAGGTCTATGTGCTGTGGTATTATCTGGAAGTGTGATCGCGTCTGATAATTCCTCAGCATTGCATGGTCAAGATAACGCGCAGACATGTGTCAAGCCATTCGGCAATCTCAGCAACATTCCGTTAAATCCCAAAGTTACAGGTTCTGTTAATCAAGATGATTGGGAATTAAGATTTAAATACCTGAAAGATTTGGATAAAGAGATCAATTTTTACCTTCCTCTTATTTCCTTAACTGAAATGGAAAATGCTTTATACGCTGGAATAAGGGCGAGTCAGAACGGTGTTGCAATCGGTGAATTAGAGAGAACTAACGTTTTCACGCGTTTAGCTGGTATACCAAACGATAAACCGACGATTCAATGGACGCTTGCAGACAAAGTTAAGTTTTACGTATACCACACCTCGCTTGGGACTTACTATACTAATCCAGTTGCGGTGTTATTCGATCTTTACGGTATAAGACGTTTACGATATTCGTTTAATTTATTGCAATTACAGGGACAAGTCACGCTCGACGACCTTATGACGGATACCGAAGCCAGTACAGAACAAGAATAAAAATGTCGCCATATAGATAACATATGAAATATTGCGAGTGTATACAGCATGTTATATATACTCGCAATGAATATTTACTGTGCAATATCGATTAGCCCTATAGCTTCTCTCACCTCAAGCAAAGTTTGTTGTGCTATTTTTCGGGCTTTTTTGGAACCGTTCGCTAAAATGTCTAGGACTGTCGCTCCCGATATACTTTCTCTCTTTTCTCTAATCGGATCCAACAAATTTTGCAATGTGCCGTTCAGCAGTGATTTTAGTGTCGTATCCCCCAATCCTCCCTTTCGATATTGTGCTTTCAAGCTTACCAATTCTTCTTTGTCTTCATAAAAGGCATCCAGATATGCGAAAACAACATTACCCTCGACCATACCAGGATCTGACATCTTCACGTGATTAGGATCTGTATACATGCTATACACTTTTTGCTTTAACACGTCACTAGGATCCGACATAAATATCGCGTTATTCAGGGATTTACTAGCCTTTGCTTTGCCATCAATTCCAACCAATCTTCCGACATTTCCAAGCATAGCCTCGGCTTCTAGCAAAATATCCGTTTTATATACGCGATTAAATCGCCGTACTATTTCATTTGAGACTTCAATCACGGGGAGCTGGTCTTCACCAACCGGTACCAGTTGTGCCTTAAAAGCAGTTATATCGGCAGCTTGACTTACCGGATACGTCAGAAAACCTGCAGTAACTGATTCTGAAAAACTTTTTTGTTGCAATTCAGCTTTGACTGTCGGATTGCGTTCTAGTCTAGAAACCGAAACCAAATTTAAATAATATACCGTAAGCTCGAATAACTCAGGAATCAAAGATTGGATAAATATCGTACACTTCTCAGGATTTATTCCTACAGCCAAATAATCTTTGCAGACTTCAACGACATTTGCTCTCACTTTTTCTGGATTATCGAAATTATCAGATAAAGCCTGAACATCTGCTATCATAATAAAACAATTGTATTCATCTTGTAACGCAACTCTGTTTTTCAAAGAGCCGATGTAATGCCCAAGATGAAGATGACCAGTCGGTCTATCCCCGGTTAAAACTGTTTTGCTCATGAATCCTCTATTTTTATTTCGCGCACCACCGCCTGTTCGTCGGCAAGCGCCTCGTTGCCCTCTATTTCAACTGCAGCGTCTTCGTCCATCTGCCCAAAGTCGGTTACAGCAATCTTTTCATCATATTCTACCATTTCATCGCGGGCTATTTTTGTATTTTTTTTGTTCGTTAATTCCGAAATTTCGAACTTATGCCCGCAATTTGGGCAAATTAACAATGTTTTTTTCATGCTGTAAAATGGAGTTGCACACTTTGGACAACAAACTTTCTTTCCCCACTCTAATTTCATAACAAAATTTCAATAAACCCATGCTCAAAATATCCTATCTTAAATCACTCTCCTTCGCAATTATTATATGTGCCGATTTCCTGAAATGTTCTTTCGATAACGGCTACAAACTTGGTTTTCAAAGGCTAACGTGCTTGACAAAAGAGTTTGAGGAAGTCTTGCAAATATTGTAAACTTCCAGAGAAGTTTGCGCATTTAACGGATGATTAGATGATACGATCAATCACTGGGTATTTTGTGTTTCTCATAGCGTCCATATTTTTAGCTGAAAAGTCAAGTATAAAGTTAAATCGCAATTGGAAGCCGGTTTTGTTTGGTATTCTGCTTCAGATTGCGGTAGCTTTTGCATTGACGCATATCCCTGCCTGCATTTCAGCCATCGAGTGGGTTGCACGGGGAGTTATGAAACTCAAGGATGCGACTATCGAAGGAACAAAATTTTGTTTTGGGTATATCGGGGGTGGGGATTTGCCATTTGATGTGAAGGGAAACAGCAACACTTTCATTTTTGCATTTCAAGTTCTCCCTACCATTATTTTGGTCAGCACACTGGCTGCTACTCTGAGATATTTAAGAATTTTACCGATTATATCCAATATTTTTGGATACGTTTTCAGACTGGTGTTTAAGGTAAAATCCTATATTGGTATGGTTGCTGTCGCCAAGATATTTGTTGGACAATTGGACGCACCTCTTTTGATAAAAAACAAACTGAATACTTTGCCGAAATCCGAAATGTTCGTCGTATTAGCTTTGTCGTTTGCCACTGCTTCTGCGGCAGTTATGCCGATATATTCAAGCGTTATAGAGCATGTTTGTCCTGACGCTTTAAAACACATAATAATATCATCAGTGTTGGGAGTTATATCCGCTCTAATTGTTGCATCAATAGCTATGCCAACTGAGGATGGCTGCGCCAGTAACATGTCGATCAATGAAAAATCCGAACATACAGGTTTTATGGACGCATTCACGAAAGGGTTAACTGATGGATTTACTGTTTGGTGGTGCGTTGTTGGGTCGCTTATTGGCACAGTAGCACTGATAGCATTGATAAACTATATTCTCGACTTATTGCCGAATTGCGCAGGAGAACCAATAACATTGCAACGCATATTTGGGATATTTATGTATCCGTATACGTGGCTGATGGGGATACCATCGCAAGACATAACTGCTGTGTCCCAAATAATAGGAACGCGGTTGGCTGTCAATGAGACTATAGCTTTTTTTGATTTGGCAAAAGCGACAATTTCACCAGAAAGTGTGGTAAAGACCATATATGCAATAAATAATTTTGGGAATTTTTCTGCAATTGGAATAACTGTTGCGGGATTAGCAGCAATGGCGCCTGGACATCAGCATATTTCCAGTATAATCTGGAAAGCGTTCGTTGCTGGTTTTTTAGCAACCGGATTAACTGCAACAATAGCTGGAATGTTCTTTTAAAGAAGAAAGGATAAATTTATGATAACGAAAGAATTTTTACAACATCCGGATGCTTGGCGCAATGAGGAGATATATAAAACGATTTATGAATACTCAATGGAAAATCCTGAAGGTTACTGGGAAGCACAGGTCGATACGTTGACTTGGACAAAAGTCCCAACGATAACTATGCAAAAGGGAGAGAAAGGGAAAACACTGTGGTTTCCTGATGGGAAAATCAATTCCTGCTACAATTGCGTTGACCGACATGCTGTGAGAAATCCTGAAAAGCCAGCAATTATTTGGCAAAGTGAAGATATCGATAGGTTTGAGAAAATAACATATAAGCAATTGCAAGAAAACATTTGTAAATTTGCGAATTTGTTGAAGAAGCATGGATTAACACGCGATGATTATGTGACAGTTTATATGCCGATGGTTCCAGAAGGGGTATACGCCTGCCTTGCGTGCGCCAGATTGGGAATTCCATATACCGCTGTTTTTGCAGGATTTTCGCCAAGTGCTGTTGCATTGAGAATGAATGATTGCAAATCAAGTTTCATTATAACTTGCGACGGAAACGCTCGAGGAGGAAAAATCATTCGATTAAAAGAAAACGTTGATAAAACGCGAAAACTGTGCAACAGAGAAATAAAAGCGCTCGTAGTACGCCGTCAGAATATCGATATAACTTGGGATGATGCGCTGGATATTGACTATTACAGAGAAGTTGAAAATATGCCAACCGAATGCGAAATAGCAGATACCGCGGCAAATTCCGAGCTGTTTATCCTCTATACCTCTGGCTCAGTCGGAAAACCGAAAGGTATAACAATGAGTACTGGCGGATTTTTACTGTTTTCGAGCATCACTGGAAAATATTTTTTCAATCAATTTGATGACGAAATATTCTGGGGCTCCGGCGACATCGGCTGGATGGGTGGACACGCATATGCTCTGTATGCGGCGTTGTGCAATGGCGTCACTTCTGTGTTCTATGAAGGGATTCCAACATACCCGCGAAAGTCGATTTTCTGGGAAATAATCGATAAGCATAAAGTAACCTCGTTTAATACCGCCCCGACAGCGCTAAGAGCTATGATGAAAAATGCCGAAGAGACGTTGGCGAATACTTCACGCGATTCGCTGAAATACCTCGGTGTTTTCGGAGAGATCTTGAACAGAGATGCTTGGTATTGGTATTTCAACGAGGTTGGCAAAGGGCGTTGCCCGATAGTTAATATGTGGGGTCAAACCGAGCTTGGAGGCGTACCTACTGCTCCGTTAAGTTGCCTGGAAGATATGAAGACATATGGTCATATCGGACGGCAATTTTTCGGATGCAAGTTGATTTTAAAAGATGATGACGACAACGATATCACGACGCCGGAAAAACCAGGAGCAATGTTTATAAAATACCCATTGCCCGGAATGTTAATAAAAGTCTTTGGTTCTGAAAATGCGCTGGAAAAAATTTATTATTCACAATCCAAAGACGATATTTATTGCACTGGAGATGAGGCATACTTTGATTTTGATGGAAATTTTTGGATAACCGGACGTATAGACGATGTCCTCAATGTTTCGGGACACAGAATAAGTCCAATCGAAATTGAGGAAGTCATCGCTGGTTCAGAAGTTGTCGCAGAAGTGTCCGTTGTCGGCTACCCACACGAAATAAAAGGGGAGGGCATATACGCATTCGTCGTTCTGAAAAAGGAAATTACAGACGAACAACGGAGTAACGCCAAATCGCTGATAGCTGAACGAGTGAAAAACATAATCAGCCCAATAACTCGCCCGGATGTTATAGCAATTGTCGACGATTTGCCCAAAACACGTTCTGGAAAGATTATGCGACGCATACTGCGCAAAATTGCAGCAAATGACATTGAGGATTTCGAAGACTTGACAACAATATCAAATCCGGATTGTATACAAGAAATAATCAAGATGACACAACTATAATCCGTCATGCCTTAAATATTCGACAAGTGATCTAATCGCTTGTCCCCTGTGGCTGATTTTGTTTTTTTCTGCTAAGGAAAGTTCAGCAACATGCTTTCCATTCGGGAGCAAGAAGATAGGATCATATCCATGTCCATTGTGTCCTCGTGGTTCAAAGGCAATTCGTCCTTCAAGATATTTTTCGAAATAATGCTCATTTCCACCTTGATCGATATAGCACAGACAAGTCGTAAAATGGCATGTTCGTGCGGACAAATCAGTAATATCCTTCATCTTATTAAGCAGATATAGACATTTCTCTGTATCCGTTTTATTCTCTCCTGCATATCGCGCAGAATATATCCCAGGTTCTCCATTCAAAGCATCAACACATAAGCCCGAATCATCAGATATGACCGGTTGATGTATCATCTCATACACTGCCTTTGCCTTTATCAGAGCGTTCTCCTTAAAAGTTTTTCCGGTTTCCTCAATATCTATTTCTATACCGAGCTCTTTTTTGGTGACAACATCAACATCCTCCAAAAAACTTAGACTCTCCTTTATTTCAGCGATTTTTCCTTGATTTTCACTGCAAAAAACAATAGTCCTCTTATTCATAAATAAACCTCCCAAAATTTTTTTGATACACAATGGTGGGTCCTGTAGGACTCGAACCTACGACAACTCCGTTATGAGCGGAGGGTTCTAACCAACTGAACTAAAGACCCAACCCACGTTCTTTATGGTACGCACTAGCATCTCCCGTGTCAACATCTTTTTTGCATCTTTCATAAAAAAACATATATTGCTGAACGATGCCAGCGAAAGGGGCATATTTTTCTATGGGAAATTTACTACTATAATGCTTGTCAATAATGCGCTTTATCCAAACATCTATTGGAAATGCGTCGATTTTATGCAATGAAAACAGGACAATACAATTTGCAACTTTTGCCCCAATGCCATTAAATTTCTGTAAATACCTTATTGCTTCTTGTGTCGGCAATGTTTTGAGATAGTGTAAATCAAATATACCATCCAAGACAGCCCGAACAATGCTAACTATATATTTCGCTCTATACCCTAAACCTATTGCCTTAAAATCATCCTCAGAGTAATCCTTGAGAAGAGCAGGGGAGGGGAATATTCCGTCAAACGGGAGACATAGTCTCTCAATAATCTTCTTTATTCGTGTAATGTTATTTTGTTGCGATATTATAAAACTAACTATCGTTTCCCATAAATCCTGGCGAAGTATCCGTATACCGTGTCCAAAATTTATCGCATCTATTAAATACCTATCGCCTGAATATCGTATTATTTCTTTGTATATAGAATAATCAGTTCCTAAATCAAAATAATTATACCAGATTCTGGCAAACTCTTCTTCAGTGCAATCGAATATATACTCATTTCCCTTGATTATATACAGCGTGTGACCAAGCGCTTTAACTGCCCACGTCCCAGGCGTTATTTGCGTTATTCTAAAGCATTGTCCAGAATTCGCAATTTGTTCTATATCAAAATCCTGTAAATTTTTAGTTATCATTCTTTAAAATATTTTTTATAAATCGCACCATATAGGCAACAAATGTCACAATTACTAGCAAAACGCTCGCATACCCGATATACAGACCAAAAGGTTCGGGCAGGTTAAAAATATGAGCATCTGAAAACATTAGGGAGTATGCGATAAAAACAAAAACTAACGTAGTGCATATTTTGCTAATATATAGCGGTTTTAAATTAATCTTCACTCTTCTAAATACAACGAAACCTGAGCCTATAAGCAAAATAAAGTCACGAAAGGATAGGGCGCTTGCTAGTATCAAATAGACGCATAGATACGGAAAACTGAGTTCGTGAAACATAACCAAGCTCCACAAGACTACGTTTGCGAATATTTTGTCAGCTAGGGGGTCGAGCAGTGCACCAAGCCTCGTTTCACACCTATATTTTCTGGCAATATAGCCATCAAAAAAATCACTCAGTCCCCCCAACGCAACTGAGAATATGGAACCAAGTTTATTGTCAAATATTAGACAATATACAAAAGGAAAAATGCAAAAAATCCTAAATAAACATAATATATTTGGAATATATTTTACAAACATTATTCAGGATTTTTTTGAATTATCCAACTTATCCAACGATTTCGATATCGCTGAAGAAAAATTTTATCTCATTTGCTGCAGTTTCCGGCGCATCTGAGCCGTGTACCGAATTTTGGTCAATCGATAGCGCAAACCTGTTCCTTATCGTTCCTTCCTCTGCGTTTGCCGGATTTGTTGCCCCCATCAGTTTTCGGTAATCAGCGATAGCATTCTCTTTTTCCAGAACTTGCACGACAACCGGTGCCGAACTCAAAAATTCACACAGGTCATTATAGAATGGCTTTTCGGCGTGCACTGCATAAAATCGCTTTGCTTGGTCTAGCGTTATGTGGATACGCTTCTGAGCAACTATCCTAAATCCTGCAGATTCAATCATACTGTTTATTTCGCCAGTCAAATTCCGTTGCGTTGCATCCGGCTTAATTATTGAAAAAGTTCTCTCAATCATCAAAACATCTCCTTCCTAACAATTCCTCATAATGTATATTATGGAAACTAATATACATTCCATGGAGCACTTCGAATGAAATCACCGTGCCTGGGGTATATGTTACGACAGATGGTATTTTCCTTCAACTTTCGCTTAACTCACATATCTATATGCATAGAAAATGCGTCCATTTTTCCTGAATTTTTTTCTGAATTAACAAAAAATTAACTTTTGAGCTATAAGCTATAGGATGAAGATATAGAGAGTTTTTTTCTTGAGGAAACATTATGAACAACATAGTGAAGATGATGCCGGTCATAGGTGTTTGTGTGGTAAGTGTTGATGCAACGACGATTGTATTTAATGGATGCAGTAATACATTGAACAGTTACTTTACTTTCACTGCAGGAGAAAATGAATACTGTATAAAGAAATGTGTTCCAAATTTAAATCCGGACACCGAGGTTATAGTAACTTTAAAAATTCCTGGTTCTGTAGATGGAAATCAAGTCAGTTTATGCGAAGAGGCATTTAATTGGGGGAAAGACGCAGATTTTCCTAACTTAAATGTAAATCTCATATTTGAAAAAGTCGGAAACACATATGTCCAAATGCCAGTCAATTGTGCTTACATGTTTAAAGAGACGACAAACTCATCCAAAAAAATTAGCTTGGAATTAGGTGGTATAGCCACAACAATTGTAACGAATATGTACGGTATGTTCAGCGGTTGCTCCGCATTAACATCAATTGATGTAAGAAATTTTAATACTCGAAATGTAACAAATATGGGGCTTATGTTCAGCGATTGCTTCGCATTAACATCAATTGATGTAAGCAATTTTGATACCAGTAATGCGACAAATATCTCTGGCATGTTTCGCAAATGCTCCGGGTTAACGTCGCTTGACGTAAGCAACTTTAATACCAGAAATGTAACCGAGATTTACAGTATGTTCTACGGTTGTTCTGCACTAACATCACTCGATATAAGCAATTTTGATACCAGCAATGCAACGAATATTGCCTATATGTTCAATGGTTGCTCTAACATAACTGCTCTTGATTTGGGTAACTTCGATACTAGCCATGCAACAAATATGAACTATATGTTCAGTGGTTGTAGTAAATTAAAATCACTCGACATAAGTAGTTTTGATACAAGTAAAGTAACAACAGTGGATTATATATTCAATAGATGCACCTCCTTATTAACTTTAAGCGTTTCAGAAAGATTTTTACAATCGATTGAAAACGTATCTGGGTGTGACAGTATATTTGCGAGATGTAGATCAAGCCTGAAGGTTGTTGGAAAAAAAATTAATCAATTTATAGCTGCAAATACAGAGACAAAATCGAAAATAGATGCCGACGCAAATAAAGTTTATATTTTTCAAAAGCCTTCTGCTTGGATATCTGACAGTCTAAAGGAAATCGTCAAAGCGCAGCTTGCGTATCCTACATACGAAGAAGAATCAGAGATAACCAATCTTTCAAAGATATTTACTTCAGAGTCAATGGATAGCTTATATATAGCTCAAAATGACGCAGATCAAACATTCGTTCTGAATGGAATTGGGGAAAACATTGCTGGAATGCTTATAAATAAGGCAATTGATGGCATCGGGTATTACCCCGCGAGTTTGCAATTAACTGGCAGTATCACGCTGTCTGGAGACAATTCTGGATTTACCCAAAAGACGCTTATAGTTGGCGATGGAGTTAAGGATACAGTTGTTACTTTTACTGACCCAAAAGCGCTTCCGGAAACCGATATAGTCGTTGAAAGCAAAGGAAAGTTGGTCTTCACAGGTCCCCAAAAATACAGCATAACCCACCAAATCACGTTTAAATCCGCTGGTTTACTTTTCTCAGCAAATCGCATCATATGCCTCAACGGCGCTACAATCGAATTCGCATTG
>JAFSTL010000106.1 GCA_017450545.1 Alphaproteobacteria bacterium | reverse complement strand
GCATTGACGTACAGAGGTGTGGAATTGTATAATGAGTGGAGTAGAGAGTTTTTGTGATGTGAATTATGAAAAAGAATATTCATCCTGATTATCATGAGATATCCGTCGTATTGACCGATGGAACAAGTTTTAAGACTAAGTCAACGTTTGGGAAAATGGGAGATGTTATCAATCTGGACATCGATCCATTGAGCCATCCCGCTTGGACTGGTGCTGGACAGAAGTTGGTCGATACGGCGGGTCAGATAAGCAAGTTTAACAAGCGGTATAACATCAAGGGGTAGTCGGCAGGTGGCGGTGCGTTTCTTTGAATTTTAGCTCACTGCCTCCCATATTTTCTGCTTGACTGCAGGTGATCTATGCAATCTAAAAAATTTGTTGTTGTTGGGGCGACTGGGCGCGTTGGACGGGAGATGCTATCGATACTATGCGAAATCGGCGTCAACTCAAAAAATGTTTTGGCTGCTGCGTCTAAGAGAAGCGCTGGCTCTCGGGTATCCTATGGAAATGCGTGTTCCTTAGAAGTTCACGACTTGGCGGGAGTGGATTTTGCTGGATATGATTTCGCGCTGTTCTCTGCCGGCTCTGCCGTTTCGGAAATATACGTTCCAAAAGCAGTAGAAAGCGGTTGTATTGCAATAGACAACACTTCGTTCTTTAGAATGTTTGAACAAATCCCGCTGATTGTTCCTGAAATAAATTTTGTCGATTTAGGACGGTATAATTCCCGAATCATAGCAAATCCGAATTGCTCAACTATTCAAATGGTTATGGCTCTTAAACCGTTGCACGATGAATTTGACCTAAGAGAAGTTGTCGTATCAACGTATCAGGCAACTTCCGGCGCAGGTCAAAAGGGAGTCGATGAACTGTTGTTGCAAAATAGTCAGTTGAAAGGAAAAAATCCAGTAACGCCTCATTGCTTCAAAAAGCAAATAGCTTATAACGTAATACCACAAATAGATGAATTTACAAACTCATTATACACAAAAGAAGAATTGAAGATGATGAATGAAACAAAGAAAATACTTAATTTGCCGAATTTACATATAACAGCAACATGCGTTAGAGTTCCGGTGATAGTCGGTCATGCGGTCTCTGTTTATGCAAAATTTGCTAACAATGTGGATCTTGTTCAAGCGACTGAAGCATTACGTAAATTCCCAGGCGTAACAGTTGTAGACAATCTAAGGAAATATGAATATGCAACGCCCATAGATGTCGCATCTAAAAATGATGTTTATGTCAGTCGCATTCGACAACATCCGGATATTCCGAATGTACTTTCGTTCTGGGTATGCGCTGACAATGTTCGTAAGGGAGCAGCACTTAACGCTGTTCAAATAGCACAAAGATTAGTTCATACTTCTTACTATAACAACATTACAGGTTGACAGTTATGCCTTTGGAGAGAGGCGGTTGTTCTGTTAAGTTTGCTAGGGCTTTTTTTACTTTACGCAAATCATTTGTTTTGAATACAAAATATAATTTCCCTTTATCAAGTTTTATAAACATATAATCATTGTCCCTCTTAGGCAGTTTATCTTGTAGTCCTCTTAGTGCTGGATGTCCTAAATTCTTGCCAATGAATACCGTCGTATGACTTCCTGGGGTTGTTGTTATTTCTTGCGTTCCATGCTGTTTTTGTATAATTTTACAAGCTTCTGTATAATCTATTCCATTTTCCACAATAAGTGAAATACTATGCATTGTAATATTATAGTCTTTATATAAATCTGGGTAAAACTGATCTATCAAATTTATATATTCATTAACAAACTCCTGATCGATTTTCTTTCGTGCTTTTAAGTATTTTTTTAATGCTGGCAAAACTTTCGCGGCTAATTCCAAAATTTTTTTATCTTCAGATTTTGTTATGGCAGAATCATACGGAGCAGGTATCGTTTCCAGCGCCCATATTTTTGCTATTGAATACGCAAGAACATTATCCAAAAGGACATACGCCGGATACGCATTTTTAGACTTATGTTCGTAAAAGAAATTTTGAAGAGCATTTGGCAATATCATTCTTTTATACAAAATATGACATATTTGTTCCAATATTTCACAAGTATCTGCAGTTTTATTTGCATAATTAAATTTTAATACTATATTTGTTCCGAATTCTTTTGCATAATTACCGCTATTTTTCTGAGTTGGGCACACAAAGATTGTGAATACAGTATTCTTTTTAAGCGAACTACTGTAAAAATCAAACACAGGGGAAAAATCTAATTTAGAGATAGAATATAACTTGTCGAAATATGACTGTAATTCCACACATCTATCACTCAACACTTCAAATTCACTATCAAATATGCTATCGTATTTTTCACTCGCTTTGCTCCACAACGTCATAAAAGTTGGCGTCATAAATTTGTGTCTATATTTTGCTTTTTCTATGTCACATAGATTTTTTACAAATTCCGATTTTTCAAGATCATCTGCAGCAATAGTGTTAAACGAATTTTCTATTTCATCATGAACTGCTTTATACTCTTTTTCTGATGAATTTTCCAGATACGATAGATATAATAAGGAAATATTTTTATTAACTTGAAATTTCACGTTCGGAACACCTGCAATACACAAAGCTTGGCTTAATAAAGTCGAAAATGCAACAAATCGTGATAAATTTTTCACAAGCACATACTTTTCATTCAAATCTATAGACAATTATATCATGCGACTTTTAAAACTTCTAGCATTGCTTTTGGGGATTTACACTCGTGATGTAATCTAGTAAACTAAAATATATTGTCTTGTAAAAAATGTCATTTGAAAAGCTTTTGGATAAAGGGACTTATCTGCATTGTTTTATGCAGTATTTTAAAAATAAAAGCTGAGATAATTTTGGATGCCGGAAGTGTTTCATACGATCCTGAAACTGGGGTAATTCTTGCAGACGAAGATGTTCACGTTATCCAACACTTGAATGATAACAAAACTCGTGAATTATATTCGGAAAAAGTTGAGTATAATCGAAAAACAGGCGCAATAAAGCTTGTTGGCGAATCAATAATGAAAGAGCCTAATGGAGATATTTTTTCTGCACGAAATATAGTTATTGAACAAGATTTTAAAAATGCTATAGCAGACGCATTAGTTGTTGTTTTACACGATTCATCAAAAATAAAAGCAAAGAAAGGGAAAAAATCTGCCGAATTCTATACTTTTGAAAATGCTTCATATACCCCATGCAAGGAAACGGCGTGTTCATCCCCTCTGTGGGATTTGATGGCAGAAAAGGTTATATATGACAAGAAAAAGCAAAAGATTACATATAAGAATGTGAAATTGCGAATAAAAGGCAAACCCATACTGTTTTCTCCATATTTTGAACACCCATCTTTTGAGGTTAAGCATAAGACTGGTTTCTTGGTTCCAATAATCAGACGGAATAGTGACATCGGTTTTTTAGCTGGATTTCCATTTTATATAGCAATTAGCCCAGACAAATCTTTGAAATTGACGCCCTTTTTAAATTCCAGACGACGTGCATTTGCTTCTGCTGAATATAGGCAACTTTTTTCACATGCAGATTTTTCGTTTTCAGCCAGCTTTTTAGAAAAAGGCAGAAATAAGATTAAATCAGGAAGTTCATCAGTCGAACAAAATGATACTGCAGCAAAAAAAGCAAAGAAGGCAAATGAAGAAGCTAACAAACGAGATAAAAATTCAAGATGGCACATTGATACAATCATAAAATCACATGGACTCGACAATGCAGATCTGACGTTGCGACTAAACCGTTCTAGTGATATGACGTATAAAACAAAGTATCCTGTGGAACATATTCGAGGATACAAAGAATATATGAATAAGAAATATAACGATTCTGGAATAATGATGGATTTATACGAAAAAGATTATTTTTTAATAACTGAGGGACATGTGTATCAAACCGAGGATAAAGCAACTGCGCCGGTTGTTTTTCCTCACATAAACTTTAACAAACGAAGAGATATCTCTTGGGGCACGATGACCTTTGACAGCGATACCTTATATCTGACACGGAATGAAAAAAAGAATAATGAATTAGCAGAAAAGTTTTTCAGAACATCGAATACAGTTAAATGGAGTGCGTCGACTATTTGTTCGCCAATCTTATGTGATTTTCATTCCGCGATAAGAACAGATACGTTTTCTGTAAGCAAAACTGATACTGGAAAAAATATAACAAATACATATCCCATTCTCGAAAACCAGCTGGCATTATCGATGCCATTTGAGAGCAAACTGGAGGTATTCGGTCAGCATACCTCAATTTGGAGCCCCAAGGTATCGCTAACAAGCGTTCAGACTTCTAATGATCGCATCAAAATAAAGCAAAGAGAAGATTCGATTTTTGACAATTTCAGCGATTTAAATTTACACTCGGTAAACAGAATCGGAGGATATGATACTATCGAGCAAGGCGAACGAATTTCCGTTGGGATGGAAGACTCTGTTTATAACGCTAAGCGCAGATGGTTAAATTTTTATATAGGGCGCTCATTTGCAGTATCTCAAGATGGACGAAAACAGTTTAAAAACAGGGATAGTTTTGTCGGACGATTTGTTTTTAAGCCAAACGAAATTTTGTCATTCAGAACGAGATTTGTGGGATTGCCAATTTTAGAAAAATCGCATCAATTTGAAGCTGGAGCAAGCATAGAATATAGTAAGGTATCTGTTGGCTTGAGTTATTTCCAAGATGATCGGATAAACTGTGTGGAAGAGCGCGGCGTGTCGCAACTTGGCGCGCAATGCGGATATAAATTCAATGAATATTGGAAAATTTCTGGTTCACAATTATTTAATTTATTTCCACACACCGGCAGCAAGCACAACTTGGTTAGTTCCGTTTTCGTGAGCTATACAGACGAATGCTTTGGTCTAGAGTTTGGAATATACCGAACAAATTTTAAACATAAAGACATAAAACCAAAAACAGGAATAATCCTCACAATACGTTTCAAAAATCTTGGTAATTTCATACATTCTGGCAAACGAGCTGCGTATAACGATGACATAGAGATGGTCGCATAACGGATATGTATCATTAAATTACAATTCGTTATCCGTTATTTGTTTCCACAAGTCCGGACGTATAGTTTTCGTTATGCGTTGCGCTGCTTCAAATCGCCAAGAATCAATATCTCTGTGGTTTCCGGAAAGAAGCACGTCCGGAACTGCCACGTTATTCCACACAGAAGGACGAGTATATTGTGGATACTCAAGCAAACCATTCGTAAAGCTTTCATCTATGACAGAATTCTCGTTACTCATTATTCCCGGGCAAAATCTCAAACACGCTTCTATAACAATCATTGCAGGTATTTCTCCACCAAAAACAACATAGTCGCCGATGCTTATTTCTCTCATGTTTTGTGTATCTTTCCAATGGTCTATGACCCTCTGATCAACGCCTTCATAACGTCCGCAAAGTAGTATCATTCCTGACGTATTTGTGGCGATTTGTCGAGCAATTTTGTGCTTAAAAAGTTGTCCACGTGGTGTCATATAAACTATTTCCGGCTTATCGGTATATAACGATAACGCATATCGCAGAGCTTTATCGATGACATCCGGCTTCATAACCATTCCGGCACCTCCGCCATAGGGCGTGTCATCAACTGTTTTATGGCGGTCTTGAGCAAAATCTCTAATGTTAATAACACGCAAATCCCACAACTTTCCAAGCGCTTTTCCCGGCAAACTATACGCCAAAGCTCCGGGAAACATTTCCGGAAAAATGGTGATAACTGTTATCAACATCAAAGGTTATGTTTAATGAAACTCACTATATCGTTTTTCGAAACAGATTTAGTCTTTTCTAATTCGTCAGCACATTCCATAAGCTTAACAGTGAAATTATTAGTTGCAATTTCGTCTTCTCCGATGATAACTGCCATTTTACAATGCAACCTATCGGCTATTTTCATTTTTTTGCTAAGATTGCCGAGATGTATAAACTCCGCAGATATTCCTGCATCGTATAACGACTTTAGAAGCTGAAATGAGACTTCATTTTCTTTTTCAGAAACAGGCACAACAGCTACTTTGGGTTGTTGCTCTCCGAATTTCGCGTCGTCCATCAACAACATCAATCTTTCGATTCCAAACGCAAATCCAATGCCTGAAACATCAGCGCCTCCGAATAAAGCCAGAAGTTTGTCATACCTTCCTCCTCCGCCTATGGAATCATTATATTCTCCAGAATCAGACTGAAACTCAAACGCAGTCTCGCTATAGTAATCAAGTCCTCTAACTAAAAAATTATTGATCTCGAAATTTACTCCACAAAGTTCCAAAAGTTCACATGTCCTTTGAAAATACTGTTCTGATCCTTTGCTCAAATAGTCGGTAATCACCGGTGCCATTTGGCAAATTGCTCGGTCGTTTTCATCTTTTGAATCAAGTATTCTCATGGGATTTTTGCCAAGTCGACGTTTCGAATCATCGGATAATTTATCTTCATGACGTGAAAAATATTTTACTAAACCTTTCGTATACGCACTTCTTGTTTCTTCGTCCCCAAGCGTATTGATCAAAACTTTAACATCAAATATTCCAATCGCATTCAAAATTTCCATAGCCATACAAATCAATATTGCATCTGTATATGGACTTTTATCTCCAACACATTCAGCTCCTAGTTGATGAAATTGACGATACCGCCCCCTTTGCGGTCTATCATACCGAAACATTTCGCCATGATACATCAGCTTTAGCGGAAAACATTGCCCCAAATTCTCGCTCACAATGGCTCGCATAACGGCAGCCGTTCCCTCTGGTCTCAAAGTGATTGACTCGCCCCCCTTATCCATGAATGTATACATCTCTTTTGAAACAACATCGGTCTCGTCGCCAATCGAGCGCTGAAATATCTCTGTTAACTCGACAATAGGAGTCTTTATTATGTTATATCCGTATTTTTTTCCGATTTTTATCGCAGTATCGACTATATAGTCATACTTCTCCATTGCAGCACCGTATAAATCCTTCATTCCACGAACAGGTCT
>JAFSTL010000105.1 GCA_017450545.1 Alphaproteobacteria bacterium | reverse complement strand
TTGTTATCTCATCAACAATTCCTTTTTGGCGATTCTGTAGCCTTATTTTAGCCAAATGAGCATTCCAATGTTGCCTAAAAACTTCAGACGCTATCGCTCTGGAAGTATCATCGAGAGTCCATTTCGTTGCTCTTTCCATCAGCGAAATATCATAGTCATCGTCCTTTAGTGCGTTTGCATTAAATGCTGCCATCATAAAAAGCGCCGAACTAAATATTAATTTTAGTTTCATATAAACCACATCTCCTTAAATGCCTGTTTTCAGGATATCACAATTTTTTCCGTTAGTCAAAACATAGCATTTGAAAATCTATTTTTTTACAATTTTATGACTTAGAATATACAATTCGCAATGCGCATCGCTTCTTCGTTTTTTGAAATGGGGCTGTCTTGCTACACATTGTTCGTTTTTTTTTGTAAAATAGGCTTGGTTTTATCTTTTTAACACAATAGAGGATTTAATGTTACCTTTCATCGATGTTGGTATCGTAACGTGTGGTGTTATCGCTGTATTGTTTGCGATATCGAAAATTAATTCTGTCTTCAAGTTGCCTTGCGGGAATGACAGGATGGTTGAAGTTTCCAATGCAATACAGATTGGAGCAAAAGCCTATTTGAATAGGCAGTATTCCACGATAGCCCTGGTTGGCGTCGTAGTGACGATATTGCTCGGGGTCTTTTTGTCACCATACGTCGCAGTTGGTTTCGTTTTAGGGGCAGTTCTTTCCGGAATTGCAGGATATATCGGCATGAATATATCGGTTCGAGCAAACGTTCGGACAGCGGAAGCGGCGAGGACTTCGCTTCAGAAAGCACTCACCGTGGCATTCGATTCAGGTTCAATAACCGGTATGCTCGTTGTCGGAGCTGGACTTATCGGCGTTTCTTGCTACTATTTCGTTTTACGGGCGATGAATTTGGATATTCGTATAGTTACAGAATCGCTAGTAGCGCTGAGCTTCGGGGCATCATTAATTTCGATTTTTGCACGACTCGGTGGAGGAATATTCACAAAAGGCGCCGATGTTGGAGCTGATTTAGTTGGCAAAGTTGAATCAAATATTCCGGAAGACGACCCTCGAAATCCGGCAGTTATAGCTGATAATGTTGGAGACAACGTTGGTGATTGTGCAGGTATGGCAGCGGATTTGTTTGAGACGTACGCTGTGACAATAGTCGCTTCTATGGTCTTGGCGAGTATACATTTTGCGGAAGACTTCAAAGCGACAATGATGTTATATCCTCTTGCAATAAGTGCGGTTTGCATAATCGGTTCTATAATTGGGACTTATTTTGTCAAGCTCGATTCATCCAAGAGAATCATGAAGGCGCTATATAAAGGCTTAATAGCCTCAGGCATTGCTTCGATAATATCGGTATACGCTGTGACAAGCTTGATGTTCGACTCGTTGAATACTGAGATTTCATTTGCGGGCGGTGTATTTACACCGATGAATTTGTTGCAGTGTTGCTTGGTTGGAGTTGCAGTGACTGGATTGCTAGTCGTCGTGACTGAATTCTATACATCGGTTTCATATCGACCTGTCAAAAGCGTTGCAAGCGCATCACAAACAGGACACGCAACAAACATAATCCAGGGGCTTGCAGTTTCGATGGAAGCGACAGCAATGCCGACTATCGTGATTTGTGGCGGTATAATTTGTGCATACATTTGCGCTGGGTTGTTTGGAATAGCGATTGCTGCAACAACGATGCTTGCATTTGCAGGGATAATCGTCGCACTGGATGCGTATGGACCTGTAACAGACAACGCAGGCGGAATTGCTGAAATGTCTGAGTTACCAGGAGAAGTTCGCGAAATAACGGATGCTTTGGACGCGGTTGGAAACACAACAAAAGCGGTCACAAAGGGATACGCCATAGGCTCTGCTGGGCTTGCAGCGCTGGTTTTATTCGCGACATACGTTGAGGACTTGGTGCACTATTTCCCACATACGCATGTTGAATTTAATCTGCAAAGTCCATACGTTTTGGTAGGCTTGCTATTCGGAGCAATGCTGCCATACCTCTTTGGTTCTTTTGGGATGAAAGCTGTTGGAAAAGCAGGTGGAGCGGTAGTGCTTGAGGTGAGAAGACAATTCAAAGAAATCAAAGGCATAATGACCGGAGAAGAGAAGCCAGACTATAAAGCTGCGGTTGATTTGCTGACTAAATCCGCGATAAAGGAGATGATTGTCCCTTCGATTTTGCCGTTATTTGCGCCAGTTATCGTTTATTTCGCGATAGATGCAATAGCCGGGCAGAATGCTGCATTTTCAGCGCTAGGGGCAACCCTCATAGGGACGATAGTTTCCGGGCTGTTTGTTGCTATTTCGATGACTTCAGGCGGTGGCGCTTGGGATAACGCGAAAAAATACATAGAGGACGGCAACTTTGGCGGAAAGGGCTCAGATGCTCATAAGGCAGCGGTGACTGGCGATACTGTTGGAGATCCGTACAAGGACACTGCAGGACCTGCCGTGAACCCGATGATTAAGATAATAAATATAGTGGCGCTATTATTGCTTGCAATGTTGGCCGCATAAGAGCGGAATATAACATGAATCACGCACGAGAGTTTTCAGGCTTTCGTGCTCTATCTAGATGTGCGTTGATTTCGCAGAATTGCGAGAATTATGCATTAAATGTTCGTAAAAGATTATATACATCAGACCAATTATGAATTGGATAAAAAAAGCTGAGCATGCACGCTTATATAAAATATGAAGTCAGAAAGCCCGCAAATAAGGATTAAAGGAAATCTATACATATGTTAACTATTTCTGTCAAGCTATATCTTGCATATAAGTGGGGCCTCTCATGAAATAGCGAGCAATCTTAACGAGATTACACCAAGTAAGTGATAATGTTTTTATCTTGAATAATGTTTTGCACAATACGCGGAAAAACTGCCTAGGATATCGAAGTAAATTTTATATAATTTTTCGAGGTCAGTTTTAGAAACGTATTCATTCACGATATGAGCATTTTCAATCGGCGTTCCTATTTCGACAACGTTCGTAAGTTTATGCAATGACAGTGCATCTGAATTTCCGCCCGCAGTTCCTATTTTCGGCATAGTGCCCAGGGTTTTGTTAATGCTTTGTGCAAGAAAATTTGTAAAATATGTTTCAGACCCGATAAAAGGAAAACCAAAGCGCGTAAATTTTACAGAAATATTTTGTGGAAGTTGTTTTTTTATAAAATGCTCCAATTTTTCGAAAGTCCAGCAATCGTTAAATCTTATGTTAAATTTCGCGCTTGCATTAGCTGGGATGATATTGCGCACTGAATTTGCAACATCTATAGATGTCATTTCGATGTCGGAAGGCGAAAAATTACTGTTGCCATCGTCCAGTTTTGTGTTCGCAAAGTCGGATATAAATTTAGCAAACGAATGCAAGTGATTTACAAATTTTTTGCTACTGACGACATGACATTGTGTCCCAACTGACTTAAAATCAACGTTCAAACTTCCACGACAACCGATTTTTATGTATTCTCCTGTCGCGTCTGTCGAACAACTTTCACATAGTATACATCCGGTTATTTGTTCATTACGTTCCTGGATCCACTGTACAATTTTGCTTGTGCCATTTTTACCCATAATTTCTTCATCGCTCGTTAACATGACTGAAACAGAAAAATCTGGAGTATGTTTCTTCAAAAAGGCAGATATCGCGCATAATACAGCAGCAAGTCCCCCTTTCATATCATTTGTTCCGCGCCCGAACAGTAAACCATCACGTTCAGTCAAAACAAACGGATCGCTATTCCATCCATCCAGTGGTGGCACGACATCAACATGTCCTGCAAAGCAGATATTTTTGTTATGAGTTCCATACTTGGCGTATAAATTGGCAACACTTCCAAAGTTTAATTTGTGACAGACAAATCCAATTTTTTCAAGAAACTTTGCACAATAGTCTATGGCGGCATCCCCGTTGGGAGTCACTGTTTTAAATGAAACCAAATCTGAAAGTAACTTAACAATCATCGTTTCAATTCACACCAAAATCGCACAGTATATCATACGTCATTTCTAAGCCTTTTTCTAACAGCAAAAAGTATTGTGCTTGCAATCACGCATATCGCAGCGCCGCACACAAACGCCATACTTTCTGAGCTACGTTGCGAAATTAATCCAGCTAATGTCGATGCACAGAATGTTGAAACTGCAACCACTGTATAATACATTCCAAATCCGGTTCCCTTAAGTCCCTGTGGGACGTGATCCGACACCAAGACGGCAAAAATACCTTCGCTCATTCCCCGCTGTATACCCCAAAGGGTTGCTCCTATCCAAATCCAAAAGAGATTATTCGCAAATCCAATGCTAATATCCGCAAAAAATAGCATAGCAAATCCAATAAACAACAAATTTATTCTGCTCATTTTGTCTGATAATATTCCGGCTGGATACGCTGCCAATGTTGTGAACAGGTTAAATATTATTGTGATTACATAGATATGAGCTTTCTCCATATTTAAATTTGTGCAAGCGTGCAATGATATAAAAAATTCTCCAAATCTAGCTAACATAAAAACTGAAACAACAACCATCAGCAACCAAAACCGAGAACCAAGAGACTTTAGATCTTTTAGCTTTATCTTTTTTCTTGTATGTTTGTGCTCACGACCACTTGTTTCTTTAACAAAGAGTACCAAAATTAGCGTCGCAAAAATTGCCGGAATGGTTGCAAGCGAAAATAACAACTGGAAATCGTCATTCATTAACTCCATGACAATCATTCCAAAAACACCGCCAAGCGTCGAGCCCACAATTGCCAGACTTTGCCTCAGCCCATAGCATGCCCCCTTCGTTGCTTTCGGTGCCGAATCGGATATCAGCGCATCTCTGGGGGTCGCTTGTATGCCGTTTCCGATCCTATCAATCGTTCGTGCAAATAAAACGCCGGAAACGTCTTTCGAAATCGCCAGCAGTGGCTTCGATATCGTCAGCAGAGAAAAGCCCAACGCCATAATCCATTTTCTTCGACGCAAATAATCGCTAATTACTCCAGAAAAAATTTTTATCAAGTTTGCAATACATTCCACAACAGCCTCAATAAGACCAATCGTCGAAATGGCTATTCCCAAGACCATCTTCAAGTATACAGCAGAACCTGATTGAACAACTGAAGTTGCAAGATTTATGAGCAACGAAGATACACCAATAGCCCAAATGGTGCGAGGTATATCTTGATTGATAGCCGACAGCAATGCTAACTTTTTCATGCTACATAACAGGTTGGCGCCGAAATACAGTATTAATGATACACCTAAAACGCTCCGTTGGCGAACAATTTGGTAGAGATTCGTTTTACAACTTTTCGAAGTCTGTTTGTTCTTTTAAAAATCCGCCGTAACGTATCGTTGTTATATTTTTACAAAGCCCTGTATTATCATCCAAATCCATAACGACTCCGCAGACTGTAGCCTCCTTAGACGCAGGCGAAAATCTGGCGCCGGCATCAATCTTCGATATAAAACGCTTTATTGGCTCATTCACTTCCATTCCAATGCATGAATCGAAATCACCGCACATTCCCGCATCGGTTAAATACCCCGTCCCTTTGCTTAAAATCTGCGCATCTGCTGTCGGTATGTGCGTGTGAGTTCCAACTAACGCCGAAATCCGTCCATCTAAGTGATGAGCTAATGCGACTTTTTCTGCTGTCGCTTCTGCGTGAAAATCCACAAATATAAAGTCAACATTAGCCCTCATTCGGTATTTGCTTAATACGTCTTCCATGGCAAAAAATGGATGTTCATTATATCCCATAAATAAGTGACCTATTAGATTTATGACCATGACTTTTCTTTTCGAATATGGCATCTCAACGATTGTATAGCCATGCCCCGGAGTTCCTCGTATGTAATTTATCGGGCGTATGAGATTCTTATTGCGGTCGAACATTTGCAAATCCGCCTGTTTATCAAACGTGTGATTTCCCATCGTTATAACATCAATTCCGCAGTCAAAGAATAAGTTACACATGCGCTGCGTTATGCCAAACCCGTGCGCAGCATTTTCGCCATTTACGACGATAAAATCAAAACCACACCGTGATTTATGCGTTTTCAGATAATCCACTAACGCCGTTCGTCCTGCATGTCCAACAACATCTCCGAAAAATGCTAATCTCATTTAGTCATCCTTTGTATATTTTTTATATTCTTAGATATATGAACCTTAGTTTTTAACTTTTTGAAGTTTTTAGCAAAAGCTTCGTCCATTCTCTTTGCAAGAATAAGCGTCCTCAGCTCGGATTTGGATGGCATTGTAGCTTTTTCGGTCTCCTCGCTTTCAAACATAACTATATTGACCTTTGTCTTATCCTGTTCCGATTGTACCACTATCGGCTTACCGCTTTCTTTTGATGCGTGTATCATATTTGCATAATAGTTATTTGGTTGTTTTAACTGTTCTTCTTTTAATTCAATATTATGTTTAGAGCAAAACTCCTTCAATTGTTTTATATCGGATATTTCTGCAATTCGACGTAGAACCATACCTATTCGTTCAATGTCTTTCTTTGTGTATAACTTTCCTTTATATAACACCTCGGCTTTCAAAAATTTGTAAGTTGTTTCAGAACGTGCGACCTTCCCAGCATCAGCAATATCAACCAGATATACGATTTTATATCCGCTCTTTGTTTTAATGACCTCGCTCAGTGTTCCAACTTGCATTTTTGCAACACGCGTTGCAACTTCCGGTTCTAAGTTCGTTATCTTATACCACTTCGGAGCTCCCCGTTGCCCAGCCTGCATAGTCTGAGACAAATTTTCTGCTAAAGCTTGAAAATCAAAACCCTGTGCAGCTAATTGCCGAATTTTTTCTGCTGTTTCTTTGTCATGGCGAAAAATTTCTGCCACAAAATATCTTTTATTTACGATTAAATCTGTCTGTTCTTTTGAAGCGGCGTCCAAGTCTGATTTAGTAACCTCTTCTTCATCAACCATAGACTGCGACACCATCTGAAAAATTAGTCGCGATTTTATATGCTCTCTTAATATCTTTAAACTTATTCCAGATGAAAGAAATCCTTTTTCTAATTCTTTTTCATTTATTTCATTTATTTGTGCAATCTTAGCTATCTCTGCATCAATATCTTCTTCAGAAACACTTATTTCAAATAACTTTGCACAATGCTTTCGTAAAACATCGTCTTCTAAAGAGGCGATAATTGCAGGAAACATCATCTTCGCAGTATTGTTATCATAAGGTTTTCCCGAAAAGAAAAATATTAACTTTGCAATATTTATAACATCAACATTAGTAATTGGTTCGCCGTTAACCGTCTCCAGTATAAAAACTTCAGGAACATCAATATTTCCTTGTGCTGGTGCTTTCTTTGCTAAATGTGCTTTATCCTTTAGTCGCAAAAAGGAAAGAACACTCCTGTCTTTGTCAGACAGACTTTTAGGTGGTTTTTTCTGTTTATAAACGAATGATTCAATCGGATTGCCTGAGCACTTGAGATTATTGTGCATATTCGCACTCTGCGCATTCATCCCCAAACAGGCAGAACATAAAAGCAAGAGAGAACCACATCTAAAAAACATTAGCAACCATATGCTGTAATCATCAAGCTCAATACTAGCGCACAGCCTCGTTACTGTCAATGGATGGATATATACAAATTCTCTCGATGTGTAAAAACTATTGCGGTCTTTAATCGATTTGATGTAAAATTGCCTGTGTTGAACTGAAGTTAATGAATTAGTAAGACCTAGAATGACGAATAGTAAAATACCTTTAGTTGCATTGAGGGATACTGTTGTTTTTCCGAAGTTTGTTGTTCCTTTATTTATAGGTCGTCCGAAATCAGTGGTTTCGATTGAAGCGGCATTTAGTAATGATAAGCTCGTTGTTTTTGTGACACAGAAAGATTCTGCTGTAGACAACGTTGAACCGAACGATTTATATAAATTTGGCACGGTTTGTCGCATAGAACAGATGATAAGGCTCACGGATGGCACCATTAAGATTTTGGTAGATGGGCTTTATAGGGTGATTATTGATGAAATTATAGATGATGACGAAATGATGGTTGCCGAAGTAACTGAAGTCGCTTCGGAACAGAAAGTCGTCCCACAAGAATTGGAAGGATTACGCCTCGCTGTTTTATCGAATTTTAAGACTTTTTTTAAACATGATAAAAAGTTTTCACCTGATGTTTTGGATTCGATTTCATCTATTGATGATTTATCTAAATTGGCAGATACTGTTGCATCTTACTTGCCATTAAAGATCAGTGAAAGGCAGAAGATACTAGAAATTCTTTCTATTAGCGAAAGGCTAGAGAAAATTATATATCTGATGAAGGAAAAATCAGAATTATTGTTGGTTGAAAAGAAAATAGAAAACAGAGTAAAGAAACAAGTAGAAAAAAATCAGAAGGAATATTATTTGAATGAGCAACTGAAGGCTATATATAAAGAGCTCGGAAACGCCGAAGATGTTAACAGAGAAACTCAATCGTTAGCGAAACAAATCAAAAAATCCCATATGACGACTGAAGCCAAGGAAAAGGGGCTAAATGAGATAAAGAAGTTGCGAAATATGCCTCCGCTTTCACAAGAAGGAGGAATAATACGGAACTATCTCGATTGGCTCATAAACGTTCCGTGGAAATCCTCAAACAAAGAATCGACATTACAGGAAGCAGAAAAGTCTTTGAATGATACTCATTATGGATTGGATAAAGTTAAGGAACGTATATTAGAGTATTTGGCTGTTCAAAAGCGTGTTAAAAAGATGAAGGGACAAATAATGTGCTTTGTTGGTCCTCCTGGCGTCGGGAAAACGTCGTTAGGCAAAGCCATAGCTCAGGCAACGAATAAGTCGTTCGCTAGAGTTGCCCTTGGCGGAGTTAATGACGAAGCTGAAATTAGAGGGCATAGGCGGACTTATGTGGGCGCGATGCCAGGAAAAATAATTCAGGCGTTTAGGAAAGCCAAGACAACAAATCCTGTTATTATGCTGGATGAAATAGATAAGCTCGGCTCAGATTGGCGAGGAGATCCTGCGTCTGCTCTGTTGGAAGTTTTGGATCCTGAGCAAAACAGTTCATTTACAGACCATTATCTTGAGGTTTCATATGATATTTCTGGAGCTATGTTTATAACGACGGCAAATAGCCTGGATATACCGCATGCTCTGCTGGATCGTATGGAGATTATCAATCTTTCAGGTTATACGGAAGAAGAAAAGCTGAACATAGCAAAAATACATATAATTCCGAAACAACTTAAATTAAACGGACTAAAATCTGAAGAAATAGAAATAACAGAAAAAGCGATTATGCAAATAATACAGAAATATACTTTAGAGTCAGGAGTAAGGAACCTCGAACGAAAGATTTCGAAGATTTGCAGAAAAGTAGTAAGAAGGCTAGAAACTTCAACAGAGGGAAAAGCACCCATCATTGTTGATGAAAATAACCTGTCTGAATTTTTAGGGATTGAAAAATATACCCAACTTAAATCTGGAGATAAGCCGCGGTGTGGCGTTGTAACAGGTCTGGCTTGGACAGAAGCTGGAGGTGATGTTTTGGAAATTGAGGCTTTGCCTATACCTGGAACTGGGAACACCATAACCACAGGTAAACTTGGTGAAGTTATGCAAGAATCGATAAAAGCAGCGTATAGCTATGTAAAATCGCAGGCAGTTAATTTAAAGATAAATCCCGAGGATTTTGCAAAAACAGATATACATGTTCATGTGCCGGAAGGAGCTGTCCCCAAAGATGGACCATCGGCTGGCATAACGATATGCACAGCGATTGTATCCGCATTAACAAAAAAGACGGTAAAATCAGATATAGCTATGACGGGAGAAATAACGTTGGTCGGGAAAGTGCTTGCAATTGGTGGTCTAAAGGAGAAGCTATTAGCGGCGCGCAGAAGTGGCGTTAAAAAAGTGTTTATACCACAGGATAATGAGAAAGATATTTCTGAATTACCGCAGGTCATCAAAGATAATATAGAAATAAAGTGCGTTAAGCATATAAGTGAAGTTTTAAACGAAGTCTTTGGATAGCAGAGCACATAACACAACATTTCGCACACGAGTCGTACGTCAACAACGTGTTTTGGTCGGGAAGAGAGGATTTGAACCTCCGACCCACTGCTCCCAAAGCAGTTGCGCTACCAGGCTGCGCTACTTCCCGCTCTTTCCATTATTGCACACATCGAAAAGATCATCAAGCGACTTGCAGGAGTTCCGAAACATTGTCCTGTTTGCCGGCTATTATGTCGTGTTTGTAGCTCTCTTTTAACAATGTTTTCATCAGCAGATTATTAGCATAATGAGATGGATTTATTGCTGTTATTTCACCTAAAATATCATATCCTAGAGTTGAGAAATCGCCAATTAAGTCGAGACATTTGTGCATCACTATTTCACGTTTGTTTCTTAAACCTTCTTTATTTTTGATAAAGCTATCTTCAGTAATCACAATAGTATTATCCTCAGATGCCCCCTTTGCAAAGCCAAGCGCACGGACTTTGTCATAGTCCGCTATCCAACCAAAAGTGCGAGCTTGCGCCATATCCTCCAAATCATCATTGAAATTGAAAGAATAAGAGTTGCTCTTTCCGATAACAGGATTTATCCTATCGTAATCCAGTGTCACAGAACATTTCTGTTTATTCGAAGGTTTTATCGAAATATGTGCAGACTTATAAGAAACCGATATTGGCTCAGATATACGAATAGTCGGGACTAGACTTGATTGGAAAACAATTCCACTTTGCTTAAACGCATTAACAAACTCAATTGCTGAACCATCTAAAATTGGTATTTCACCAGAATCTACTTCCACCTCCGCGTTTGTTATTTTGCAAATTCGTAATGCAGCCAAAAGGTGCTCTATAACTGCGACAGAAACACCGTCCTTATTGACAATCCTTGTACACATCGTCGGGTCAACAACAGACATCGGAGATAATTCTATGATGGAACTGCCATGTTTTATATCTGTTCGTTTAAACGTAATACCCGCACCATCACGTGATGGTAATACTGTTACATTCGTGTAAATTCCACTATGAACCCCGATCCCGGCAAACCTAACGGCACTACGCAATGTTGCTTCTTTACGTAAGCGAAAAAACATAGTCATTCCTATCTAGCAGTATATACTTATATTTTATCTCATGCAACAATATGTGATTGCCTTTTAAAATATTACAAATTGTTACGGCTTCTTGTTTTATGTGCCTTTTAATACACACAAAAATAAATCATAGTTTAACATTATCGGAGATTTGTATGATTTTAAAATAGCTGAAATTTTTGATTGTATTGTTGCATCGACAGGCATAGTTGCGCCGATGTTTTTGAAGTGACGGGTAGCTTCTATTGCGGTCGGATACTTTTTTGTTTCAGTAATATTTCGTGTTGAAATGATGTCAGTATTGGATGGCAACATAGCTAATATCTCATCTATGGTATAGAATCTTATAAGTGGAAGGTTAATATTTTTGAATATGCTATAATATTCATTAAAACTATTGCTTAGTGGCAACGAAAATGCAAAATATTTGGTATACTTTACGACTTTATGTAAAAAACTTCTGCAATCTTTAAACCATTGCATTGACAAATTAGCTATTGCCAGATCAAAATTTTGTGACGTAAAATCAAATACTTCCGCATCTGCATTTATTATTGCCGCATCAGGAATTTTTGTCTTCGCAGACTCAAGCATTTGTGGAGATTTATCAAGCAAAACTACTTCGGAATTTGGAAATTTTTTTATCACTTCTATTGTTGCCAAACCAGTTCCAGCTCCTATGTCAATAATTGATTTTATGTTTTCATTTGGCAACATTTTAACCAATTCTTTTGTGCAGCGTTTTTGAGCAAACGCATTTTTATCATAATTGGTGACTGAAGTCACTGTGTCAAATGGCATATC
Organism: Alphaproteobacteria bacterium; assembly: GCA_017450545.1. Lineage (GTDB taxonomy): Bacteria > Pseudomonadota > Alphaproteobacteria > RUG11792 > RUG11792 > RUG11420. The sequence goes on along the minus strand of JAFSTL010000105.1, from coordinate 9,951 downwards.
AAGGATGGCGCGACGTAATAATCCTGCAATATCTTATCACATCACGCCATTCCGAAGCTTATCTTCACATTTATTTCACATATCTTCCGAGTCGCTTTCCTCAACTTCGCTTTCGTCTGAATCATCATGATTTATATAAATGCTACACTTGCGTTCAATACCTATCATCTTTGCTTCTGACAAAGGATGATACTCTGTGATTTGCAGATTTTTGCAACCAAAAATGAAATCTTTCATGAACTTTACATAATTTGTGTTTACATAGCGAAAATATATATATTCTATGGTTTTACATCCCTCAAACATTTCAGAAATATTTATCAGATTACCAGTATTGAGATAATCTGTGCTAAAGATGATTTTAGGTAAAGTTGTGCAATTATAAAACATGCGAAAAGCAGTTTTCAGTTGATCTGTCTTGATTTTTTCAAGATTTACATTCGTCAAGGACTCGCATCCAAAGAACATCGAGTCCATTTCTTGAACATTTGCTGTATCGAAATTGCTCAGGTCTATATGCGTTAAATTTTTACAATTGGCAAACATTTTGCTCATTGTTGTTACTTTCGAAGTATTGAAGCTACGCAAATCTATACTTTGCAAAGATGCGCAATTGTAAAACATCTCAGACATATCAGTTACATGACGTGTATTTAGTGCTCCAAGTTCTATTCCTTCCAAATATTTACATCCAGAAAACATGCCTTTCATCGAATTTTGATTAAAAGATTTGATTCTTGTTTTTTTATCTATCCATTCTGTACTAAATTTAGCTCCGCTAAAATCTACGGATACTAGGGGCAAATCTTTGAACATTTCTTTGCAGTCTTGGGAAATCCTTACATAATAGAATTTGAACTGTGGTAGCCTTTTATGTGGTACTTTTTTACGGACAAAATATGGCTTGAACAACAATTTCCATTTTACATGATCAGCTTTCAAGTTAGCGAAAGTTTGATTGAACACTGTTACTTGTTTCTTAGGTTTAACTGGCAAGGCTCTCAAAATTAAAGTTAAAACAGGTTTCCTAGATGCAGTTGCATTTTGTAGCGTGTTTTCTGTAAAAAAAATTTTTTCAATCTGATTTCCATGTCCCATAAAATCAAAATATTGATGATTGTGCTTACATCCTTTAAATCGCTCTTCCAACCATATTGTTTTTTGAACTGTACTAATCTTTCCAGTATCAAAATTTTTATTTTCGTGGTTATGTTTTTTGCAGTTAGGGTTTTGGCATTTAGCATACTTTTTGTTACAAATATGCTTTTTGTGTACTTTGTTCGTTATTTTTTGATCAGATGGTACCTTGTTGCCATAGCTAGTATCAATGTATTTTTGTTGACGATTTTGTTTTTTATGTAGTTCTTGCTTCGTACTGCATGTTGTAGTATTACAGGTCTCTTGAGTAATATCATTAGCCCCTGGAGCTATGTCGGATATTTTCCCATCGCCTATAAACTCAAAGTGCTTGAAATCACTTGCATATCCTTTAAGTGTTTTGTTGCCTTGGTATTCTTTGGAAAATATGCTTGGCTCCATTGCCTCGGTATTCACCGCTAATGCGGTCATAAAAATTGCTACCTGGGCCTGTTTGTTCATAGGATTGTTCCTAAAACGAAATTTCTTATGCAACAGAATATCAGAAACATAAAATTTTATGCAATTTTTTTGCTTCCGCGCGGCAGAATGCTCACTTTGGGTTCTATTTTTGATTCCCTGGTTATATACCTATTGCATGAGTTTACTAGCATAGGTTGATAAAAGTATTGCAGGAATAAATGGAAATTTCTTTTTGTGTAATAGATTCGATAGCAACGCACCAAATACTCCGCAAGACATGATAAATATTGGACTTTGTTCATCTGAGAATAAAAAGGAAACCGCTAGAACTACGATAAAATCAGCAAGTCCAAATGCGTGTTTTTTCCTAAAGAAATAGTATATTCCCTCGATTGATATAAAAACTAATATGGGATAAATTGCAAAATTTTTATTTATAACTCCGAAAATTGAGCACAGGACAAAAAATCCAGTCAGAGCAATAAGTGATACGTGTTGTGATTTAAAATCTTGAAAAGCTAAAATTATTCCAAACAAACAAATTACATAATCTAATAACAAATTGTATCCTTATATTACTACATCTAAAACAAATCGTAGCACAAATTTCTGGCTGACGACCGAATGGATAAATTGGTGGATTTGTGTTATCATGCATAAGTATGGATTTTTAATGGCGTGGAACGATGAGTAAAATTCCAGTAATGTTGTTGTTTTTGTCTTTAATGCCAAACTTAGAAGCAAAGTTAATTTTTTCAAATATTCAAGGACAAAAAGATTTTTTGAATACGTTATTGAATGAAATTGAAAAGTCTGGTTCAACTAAAAAAGTTAAGAAAGAATCGGATGATAAAAAGAATGATATTGCAAAATATAAAGCAGATATAAATTCCTTGCAGAAGACTTTGTTTTATATAGAGACAGAAAATGCTAAAGAACAAACGGACAAGAAAGTGCTCCAGGATTTGGTTGAAGCATATAATAAAAAAATGACTGAACTGGAGAACACATATAGAGAGATTATGTTGAAAAAACAAAAGAATAGCAAAGCAAAAGAAAAGGAGCAATATTTAACATCGAGACCCAGCGGGACGTGTATTTCGGACACGCTGAATTATGGAGGAAAACGCCGGAAGATACGAGACACCAAGTTTCGACCTTTAGAGATTCTTGAAATCAATCAAGACAATGTATCAACAAATAAAACGCCTTTAAAAAGCACTGAATAACCTATTTGTGATGCTTGACGTAAAGGTGCTATAATAAGCACCATGAAGTTGCATATTGAGTTTTTTCATGTTGTTTTCGGTTAATGATATCCGGGCGGAATTTGTAAAGTATTTTGTTGAGAATGGGCACACTCACGTTAAGTCAAGCTCGCTTGTGCCTGAAAATGATCCGACTTTGATGTTTACAAATGCAGGAATGGTTCAATTTAAAGATACATTCACTGGAAAGAAAATTTTGCCATTTACCCGAGCGACAACTGCACAAAAATGTCTCAGAGCAGGCGGAAAACATAATGACCTGGAAAACGTTGGCTATACTGCACGCCATCACACATTTTTTGAAATGCTGGGCAACTTTTCATTTGGAGATTATTTTAAAGCCGAAGTTATTGAATTCGCCTGGAAATTGGTTACCGAAAGACTTGGTTTGCCAAAGGGAAAACTGCTGGTTACAGTGCATTCTAGCGATGAAGAAGCAGCCAGAATTTGGAAAAAAGTTTCAGGAATTGATGCTGCAAGGATTATCAGAATACCGACAAATGATAACTTTTGGTCTATGGGCGACACTGGTCCTTGCGGTCCTTGTAGCGAGATTTTCTATGACCATGGTGAAGAAATACCTGGAGGAATGCCTGGCTCTGAAAACGAAGATGGTGACAGATTTATCGAAATCTGGAACCTTGTTTTTATGCAATTTGAGACATTGCAGGATGGTTCGAGAATAAACTTGCCGAAACCGTCAATTGATACGGGTATGGGGCTTGAGAGGATTGCTGCGGTTTTGCAGGGAGTGCACAGCAATTATGATATCGATTTATTCGAAACGCTTATATCTGATGTGAAAAATATAACCAGAACAGAGGATGCGAAATATACATCTCACTACAATGTGATTGCTGACCATATACGAGCAATTTCATTTATGATTTCGGACGGTATAATTCCGACAAACGAAGGTCGAGGATATGTGTTGAGAAGGATTATAAGGCGCGCTCTAAGACATGGGTATATGATGGGAATGAAGGAGCCGTTTTTGTATAAATTAGTCTCAAGCGTTAAAAATGCTATGGGCAATCATTACACTGAGTTATCAATAAATGAAAATACAATAAAGCAGGTTGTAAAAAATGAAGAAGATGGTTTTATGAAAACCATCGATAAAGGTATGTTTATTCTTCGTCAAGAACTCGACAAACTTGGCTCTGCGGCTGTATTTCCGGCAGATGTTGCATATAAATTGTATGACACATACGGTTTTCCATTTGATTTAACTCAGGATATTTTGCGAAATGAAGGCAAACGAGTTAACGAAGCCGAATTCGATAAAATAGCTTCCGAGCAGAAGGCGATATCAAAGAAAGCCTGGACTGGAACTGGAGATACTTTTACTGAAAAAGTTTGGTTTGATGTTGCAGAAAAAGTGGGACATGTCGTATTCGATTATGGAATAGGAGAACGAAACTCCGACATCGTTGCTCTTGTTAAAAATTCAGAAATGGTTGACAAATTAAGAGCGGGAGACGAGGGATATATAATCACAGCCCGAACACCACTCTACGCAGAATCCGGTGGGCAAATTGGAGATACTGGGACTATATCGTTAGGAGACAATATTGCAGAAGTTCTTGATACAAAGAAAATAGCTGGAATAAGTGCACATAAATGCAAAGTAAAATCTGGAATATTAAGGCTTAACGATGAGGTAACATTAAAAGTAAATGCAAAAAGGCGAATTGGAGCTGCTCGAAATCACACTGCGACGCACATTTTGCAAGCAGTTTTGCGCAAAGTTTTGGGAACACATGTGGTGCAAAAAGGGTCACTAAACACAGATGAGAAATTGCGCTTTGATTTCTTACATAATGAACAAATAACAAAAGAGCAAATAAAGGAAATAGAGAGACAAGTACGCGATGTGGTAGATGAAGCAATGCCTGTAAAAATATATGAAACAGACTATGAGAGCGCCGTACAAGGTGGTGCCTTGGCGTTGTTTGGCGAAAAGTATCCAGATAAAGTGAGAGTAGTTGAAATAGGATGTGGTTTTTCAGCAGAACTTTGTGGAGGTGCGCATCTTGAAAATACATCGCAAATCGGATGTTTTAAAATCATTGCTGTTTCTTCGGTTGGTTCTGGAATAAAGCGAATTGAAGCACTGACTGGACGGGTACTTGCAGAGTATTATGAAGAACAGTTAAATGCAAATACGCAACGTATCGAGATGTTACAATCTGACGTAAAGGCTTTGGAGAGAAACGTTTCAGAATTAAAAGCACACAATTTTTCAGATGAGCTGAAGTTTGAAACTGAGAAAGTTGGAGATATCGAAATACGCCATACTTTAGTTGACGATAAAGACCAGAAGATGATTTTAGGTCTGATAGACAAAGCGAAAAACTCAACTGATAAGTTCTATATGATTATCGGAAATTGCAACTCAAACACAGGAAAAAGCTCCGTCTGTGTGTATGCTTCAGAAAAGGCTATCAAGACCGGAATTGATGCTAAAAAGCTGATGGAACAAGTGAATTTGGGGATAAAATTTGGAGGGCGTCCTGATTTGGTGCAATTTGGCGGAATTGATAAAGACACATTTGACACAGTGATTTCTAAAACAAAGCAATGTCTGAAAAACTAGAACGTCCGAATTGGATACGTGTTCCAGCCTCTGTTTCACGTGGTTTTACTGAAACGCTGAACGTAATTAAGGAAGCGGGGGTACACACGGTTTGCGAGGAAGCGATGTGTCCAAATATCGGGGAATGCTGGCGGAATAAAACTGCGACTTTCTTGATCATGGGCAATAAATGCACAAGAAACTGTGGGTTTTGTAACGTTAAGCACGGACGTCCGGCTCCTCTCGATGAAAACGAACCGATGAAAGTCGCTCAGTCTGTGCAAAAATTGGGCATAAAATACGCTGTAATAACGTGCGTAACTCGCGATGATATAAAGGATGGAGGAGCGCAACATTTTGCCGATGTGATAAAAGCAATACGAAGTATAAATCCGGAAACGAAAGTTGAAATTTTGACATCAGATTTGCGTGGAAATGTTGAGGCAATACAGACAATCGTTGATGCACAACCTGATGTGTTCGGGCATAACCTGGAAGTTGTTCGAAAATTTCATAAGCAAGTGAAACGTCCACCTGCAGATTACGATGTATCGCTAAATTTTCTGAAGACGGTAAAAAAAATTGAACCGAAAATGATTACTAAAACCGGCATAATGGTTGGTGTAGGCGAAACAAAAGAAGATGTTTTTGAACTAATAGATGATGTTATTGATGCGAATATAGATATATTGACTATAGGACAATACCTCCCCCCAACATCTTCGCATTACCCAATAGCACGCTATGTAACTCCCGAAGAATTTGCCGAATACGCAGAATACGGCAAATCACGAGGTATCGAGGTTATTTCAGGCGCTCTGGTCAGGTCTTCATATAAAGCGCGTGAAACGCATGCTCTTTTGGGCAGTTCAGAAAATACGTAACATTCATTGAGATGTGATACAATGCGAAGAATATTGATTTACGGGTATCATATGAATAAGTTAAATAGTAAATTAGTTATGTGTTCAATTTTGATTAGTGAAATTTCAGTTTTTGCCAGAAGTCCTAAATCAATTAACACAGTTGACAGTCTGTTTGGTCAAAATTTATTGTGTAAGCACGTATCTAAAATCGAATATGGCAAGTTAATTATATCCGATATATTTAGAATATATATTCTAAAGCACGAATTGTAGTCGCCACAACAAAACTTTTGCAAAATGTAATGCGACGAAAACGACGAGTGGCGAGAAATCTAAACCTGCGACAGTGGGCAAGTATTGACGAATATACACAAGGATAGGTTCTATCTTACTCATCAAAAAAACATATATCCTGAAGAAGACCCCATCTCGATCCTTGACTGCTCCAAAAAATACAAACCATCCGAGGATGATATACCCCATCAATATATATTCCATAAGATTCATTGTGCTGATGATTAAATAAATAAGCAAAGATATAATCATATCATCCCTGATTGCTTAGTAATTCTTCAGCAGAATTGAACCTGGCTTCTTCGTTTCAGCTAAGGCTCTTCCTGTTCCCTCAACAACACAATTTAGCGGCTGCTTAGCTAATTTAACGACAACACCAGTGACTCGCGAAATAACGGTTTCCAGATTGGCTAACAGAGCGCCCCCTCCGGACAGTGTTATGCCCGCATCCATGATATCTGCAACAAGCTCTGGCGGGGTTTGTTCCAACGCGTCTTTCACCCCCTCCGAAATGGCTGACACCGGATCCATCAGAGCTTCAGCAACATTGTCTTGGGTCACTTCTATATCTCTAGGATTGCCGTCTATTAAACTGCGCCCCTTTATTGTTATCCTCATGTCTTTACTTTCAGGCAACGTAATCGCCGAACCAATTTCTTTTTTTATACGTTCTGCAGTTGCTTCGCCGATCAATAGATTAAAGTTTTTCCTAATATAAGTTGCAATCTCTTCATCCATTCTATCGCCACCAACTCTAATAGACGAAGCGTATACTATTCCTCCAAGAGATATTACTGCAACTTCTGTCGTCCCACCTCCGATATCGACAATTATCGAGCCTTGAGGTTCTGTTATCGGAAGTCCTGCGCCAATCGCAGCGGCCATAGGCTCTTCAATGAGGTATACCTCCCTTGCCCCTGCTTCCTCCGCTGACTCTTGTATCGCTCGCCGCTCAACGGCAGTTGCTCCGTATGGAACACATATAACTATTCTTGGAGAGGCTGAAAATAAACGATTATTATGAATTTTCTTAATAAAATATTTTATCATTTCTTCTGCGACTTCAAAATCGGCGATTACTCCGTCACGAAGTGGTCTTATTGCCCTGATGTGACCTGGCGTTTTTCCAAGCATCTGTTTCGCTTCGCTACCAACTGCAACGACCTCGGTCTTATTATTTACTGTTGCAATAGCAACAACCGATGGTTCGTTAAGAACAATCCCTTTCCCTTCAACATAAACAAGCGTATTCGCAGTCCCCAAATCTATTGCCATATCAGTAGAGAACACTCCCAACAAACGGTCAAGCATCACATTACAAAAGAAACAAAACATCTATGTTACGATTTTAAATCAAAAATCTTTCAAACGCTATAAAAAACAGACACAGTTGATGTCAAAGCGAATGCTCGGAATTTACGCACATGGCAATAATCTGAAACTGAAAGCCCAAGCCGTTTTTTTATCTCTTTATGTTAGGTTCTACCGAAAATTACAGAAAGCACATCAACAAACCAATTATAACTCGGTATATTGAGAGCACTCCAAAGCCGTGACGCGTCATCAGACGCATGCACGGCACTATTGCTATTATGCCTACTATGGCAGTTATGCCAATAGCAGATAGTTTTTCAGAGCTGTAAAATGCAGCTATGTGCTTGCAATTGTATATCTCTAAACATAGCGAACCTAAAATACTCGGTATTGCGAGCATCAAGGAAAAATTTATCGCATCAGGTCGTGGCATTCCCAGCATTCGCGCTGAAGTTATGCAAATGCCCAATCGACTTACTCCTGGAAATATCGCTATAGCTTGGCAAAATCCAATCATTAGCGACTTTATCGGGCTTACTACACAACTTCCTGCTTTCACATGTGTTTTCCTGGATATAGAAAATTTATCACAAATATATAATAATATTCCAAATATTATGCTAGCTATCCCCATAACTTTAGCCGAGTCAAATTCTTTGACAAATCCTCGTGCTAAATATCCGAATAACACCACTGGTACCGTTCCTAGTACGAGTGGTATTAGGTAGGTGTCGTATATTTTCTTTCTCCCAAAGATTGCACACATCATATCAAGTATTTCTTTGCTGTAATACACAAGGAGTGTTATCAAACTTCCGGCGTGCAGTGCAACTTTTATCGAAAAAGAAAAATTACCAATGTGACATATATGAGACAAAAAGTGCAGATTAACAGATGAACTTATCGGCAATATTTCAGATATGCCTTGAACCACGCTTAAATACAGCGTATCTATACTCATCATATTTCGCCTTGCTCTATTTTGTGATAGTAGCTCCCAGTCTTAAACGGCTTCTTCCCATTTAGTGCCAAAGATATCTTGTGTATCGGAAATTTCTTTATCTCTTTCCAGGTTTTGCTATCGTATCTGTCATGACATTTATAACTCAATTCAAGAAATTGGTTTTCGTGATAATAAGCTTTGTTTAGCATATCAACAACTTGCTTATAAAACTTTCCGTCTTCCTCCATCGCAACCGCAGTAAATTCATAAAAGGAAAGATAATCACACCATTCCTTATCCTTCCAATACTCATCAAAGAAATTTGCCATACATTCCATTATGTAATTATGCGGTCTTTTTACCCATATGAAAAAACTAGCAAAAACACCAAATATTATTTTGTCATTAAGTGTAAATCGCGTCCCCCTTTTTTCAACTAGCGCCGGTGCAAAAAAATCACTGTTTCTGATGTTGTTCGGTACAGATCCTGTTAAATATGTGGTGCAATCTAGCCATAATCCCCCGTATTCCCGCAACAAGAACACGCGCACAATATCTGCAAATTGCGCTTCGCTTATAATTCCTGCCTGATATTTACTTAATATATGGTTTGGTAATTTTATATATGTCGATATATTGTATTTGCTTATTTTTATTATCTCCATATCCGGTATATATTTCTTTATGCTTTTATAACAATTCGATGCTATGCTTGGGGCATTTTCCGTTCCCGAGCTCCAATAATACCAAATCTTATTGGGAAACTGATTTGGTTCTTCGTACTTCTTTTCTGGCTTGTTTAGCACATGCCTATATCGTCGCAATGACTCCTTAGCTAGCACTTTGTGCATCGTATCATATCGCTTATCTAATATAGATTCTTGCTTTACGTGTATCTTTTGTGATACATAGCACGTGTTATACGCATTCCAGGCAAGAGAGGTGCCAATCAACAGCAGATATACTACGTTATGTATTTTCATTGAGACTGCTTCATTCTTATGTATGCAGGAATTCCAAGGATTATCAGCAATATGACTGCAGAGAAATCCATTAAGCTGGAATTATACGAAATAAATAAGCAAAAAGCTAAAGCTAATGAAGATATAATCCATTTGCTTACAGTCT
>JAFSTL010000104.1 GCA_017450545.1 Alphaproteobacteria bacterium | reverse complement strand
CGCTAAATTTAGCGTCTCGAAAAAGGATGTCAGGTGCTCATACTTGCAATTCTTCAGCAAAACTTTTCCATTAGTTACAGCCGTTGCTATAGCATAAGTCCCAGCTTCGATTCTGTCTGGTATTATGTCGTATTCAGTCCCATGAAGTGCATCAACGCCTTCTATCGTAATTACCGACGTCCCTGCACCTGTAATCTTAGCACCCATTTGGTTCAAAAATTCGCAAAACGCCTCAACCTCCGGTTCCATCGCGGCATTTATAAGCCTCGTCGTTCCTCTCGCCAAAACCGCAGCCATCAGTATGTTCTCGGTTCCTGTGACAGTAGCTATCGGAAACGTTATATCACAGCCAATCAGCCCCTGAGGGGCTGTTGCTTCGATATACCCATTTTCTATCGAAATTTCCGTACCCATTTGCCTCAGTGCTTTTATGTGCAAATCAACGCCACGAGCCCCAATCGCACATCCTCCGGGAAGTGATACGGTCGCTTTTTTGCATCTGGCTACCAGCGCTCCCAACGACAAAATCGATGCACGCATCTTTCTAACAAAGTCATACGGCGCAATCGCTGATTTTATATCGCTTGTGGACAAAGTTATGGTATGTATATCATCATAATTTATTTCAGTTCCAAAGCAATCTAAAAGCTCCAATAATGATTTCACATCAGCTAAATTTGGAACATTTCTCAATGTTACCGGTACTTCACTTAGAATTGTCGCAACCAAAGCCGGCAAAGCTAAATTTTTCGCACCACTTATTGCAATTTCACCTTTAAGTTGCATTCCGCCAACTATTCTCATCCCCTGCAACATGGTCAATACAAACAAAAATTTCTCACCAGAAAATTAAACACTATCAACACCCCAAAATCAAGCCTTCGCGATGGAAGATGGTACGCTTTCGTCATGATCTGATAAATATAGATACATGTGAAAAAATCAGCAATATATTCTATATACCCGTTTATTCAAACATTTCCTTCGGATTGAAGCTCAGTTCCAGGTCTTTCCATTCATTATAATGCTCCTTCGGCAAAGGCAATGGGTTGCACTTCGGGTCAAGAACGGCTCTATAAGCATTCTCCGCGGCCGTTCGGTAATCGTGGTCATTCGCCATTCGAGTTTTGTCAACTATCTCTGCTTTTTTTACATTTCCTTCTGGATCAAGTTCCATCTTTATATCGACAATGAGGTCCTCGGCATTTCTAAGCCCCGCCGGAAAATGCCAGCATTTACGTATCGTTTGTCTTATCAAGTCTATTTGCGTTGCAGTCAAGACTTCGCCAACTTCTTCAGCCTTGACGCCAGAGTTCTCATTATCCCCCTTAGCGCTTGCGCTATCAAGTATGCTATCGAAGGATTTCTTCGCTGCTTTCGGGTCAGCATTCTTCGCTTTTTTGCTCTTCCTTAGATTTACAACAGCTTTATCATTCGACCTAGATTTTTTGTCCTCTTTCTTTGTAACTACTGCTTTCTTTTCCGCTTTTTTCTTATTTCCTTTGTGCATTTTCTGCTTTTTCTTTATTGGCACTTCCTTTTTTTGATCTCGTTCTTGCTTATCCTCGTGCTTCACACTTTCTGCTGGTTGTGTCTTGTGGTTCACTATTTCCTTTGTTTCAGATTTTGCCTTTGTCTTGCTCGCTTTTCCTTCTTCTTTCGACAACACTGGGGCTTTGCTCGTTTTTCCTATCTCAACGTAATCAAACACGACATACCCCTTGTCATTTACTTTCCTCGAGAAAAATCCATTCATATTAACATATGTCAGCAACAACATTGCTCCGTGCAATGCCACAGATATTAGGAACGGCGTTTTGATTTCCATTTCCTGTCCAGCTCCTTTTTATGGTTCGGATTAGTCGTCGTATCTGCTTCGGATATCAGTGAGACCTTGCATGCGCCTGATGCTGAAATAATCCCCATAATCGTCATAACTTCGCCGTATTGCAAATTTTTATCGCCACGTATATAGATAGTATCACTCTTGCTATTTTCCAAAATTGTCGGAAGTTTTACTGTCAAATCACCCAGAGTTATTTCAGCTTCTTCAATGTAAAGCTTCGAATCCTTATCTATCGATATAACCACCGGAGGGGTTTTCTCGTCATTTAAAGTTGTCGCTTTTGTCTTTGGCAAATCAACAGGTACTCCCACATTAAGAACAGGCACAGTTATCATAAAAATTATTATGAGCACCAGCATCACTTCAACAAGTGGCGCGACATTTATATACGTGCTTTTCGGTTCCCTGCGATATTTTCTATTGTTCATCGAATTGCCTCGAAATAATCGCCCCGAATTCTTCTGCAAAAGTTTCCAATCGGCTGACATATTTTCCTATAGAGTCCGAAAGCTGGTTGTATGCCAAAGCAGCTGGAATTGCAACGAATATCCCCATAGCAGTGGTAACCAATGCTTCAGAAATAACAGGCCCAACGGTGGCTAAATTTGCGCTTTGCTGAAGGGCTATGACCTTAAAACCATTGAATATTCCGATTACTGTTCCAAAAAGCCCGATTATGACTCCATTCGTTCCCAGTGAAGATAAAAACGCCATCCCTTTTTCCAAATCGTCGACTTCGCGCCTTATGGCAATTTGCATAGCCCGATCTACCCGCCTTTCCAGCATCTTTGTTGCTGTTAGCTCATCTTTCTTATGATTGCTTGTGAAATTTTCCCACTCTGCCATAGCCGAACAAAATACGTTTGACATCGGGTCAAAAATTGCACCTTTCACATCTTTATACAAGCTTTCCAGCGGTGTTCCTGACCAAAACGTTTCTTCAAAATAGTCGGAATCTGCTTTCAACTTTTTGAGTTTCAGGTATTTCGTTATTATCACAGTCCAAGACCACACCGACGAAAAAAGCAGTGCCAACATCACCAGCTTTATCAAAAGCCCAGCATTCCAGAAATATCCAAAAACAGAATCACTAGCAACAGATGCCGTATTTCCGCTTACGACAACATTTTGCGACATCACAACGTCGGATACCTGCGAAGTCTCCATACCATTAAGTCTTCTTATCAAACCATCCTGTATCTATCATACACCAATTT
>JAFSTL010000015.1 GCA_017450545.1 Alphaproteobacteria bacterium | reverse complement strand
ATTAAGATAAACTCATACATATAGGTTTCGTAAGATGGTTCAATATGTCCAATAGCATGTAATTTTCACGCGGTAGAAAAAGTTTTTTCAAGAGTATGCGCTTTCCAATAATGAGCTTAGAAAAAATAAAAGATTCTTTGCGTTTCGAGGTAAACACCTGAAGTGAAAGCAATGATTCTGGGGAGCTATTTTGTATGAACAGATGCTAAAATGAAATATCTTGATTGTAGCAGATATGGCAAAAAGATTGAAGATTTTGGGTCTTATAGTGAATCCGCCTGTAGCAAGGAGCCGAAGATGAAAAATGATATTGGGGTAATGATAAATAGAGCAAACAAAGTTGACGGTTTATGTCTTTTGGATAATGTTAACAACATAGCCATTAAAACAGCTTTTTTTGATCCACAATATCGAGGGGTGCTCGATAAGCTAAGATATGGCAATGAAGGCGAAGGTCGTGGTAAAGCGCGTCATGACTTACCACAGATGTCGGAAGAGCTGATTATCGAATTTATACGCAAGCTAAACAATGTTATAACCCCTGGAGGGCACTTGTTTCTGTGGTTAGATAAATTTCATTTCTGTCAGGGAATTTTAGATTGGCTTATTGATACAGCATTTTGCATTGTTGACATGATTGTTTGGGATAAGCAAAAAATGGGAATGGGATACCGATCTAGGCGACAATGCGAATATTTGGTGATATTACAGAAAAAACCAATACGAGCAAAAGGTTGCTGGAAAAGTCACAATATTCCTGATATTTGGGCGGAAAAAGTCGCCAAAATTCATCCTCATAGCAAACCAGTATTGTTGCAAAAGGCTTTAATAGAAGCTACGACAGATATCGGAGATTATGTTTTGGATCCGGCTGCAGGTGGGTATTCCGTTTTTGAGGCGTGCAAATTGTGCGGACGAAATTTCATAGGGGGAGATATCCAGTATGGCGAAGATTAGAGATGCCAGACCTCAAAATAGTAGTGGAGCCTATTTCAGGCTTGTTAAAAATTCGAAATTAGCAGAAATATTAACGAAAGCACAATCTACTGTTATTACTAATGGCACTGAATTAGAAAAAATTATAAGTGAACAATCTCAACTTATAACTAATCTTGATGATTTTATGAATAAGGTAAAATCAAATAAAATCACTCAAGGCAGTTATTTATGTACAAAAAAAGTGGTAAAAAATAGCAGATATAAAATGGACAAACATGAACCAGATTTTATGATATTTACAATAAGTAACGATAATATATGCAATTTAATTGAATTAAAAGACGGAGATAACTTTGATACCAAAAAGTCAACTGCCGAATTCGAAAATCTGAAACAGTTTACTGAATACCTCGCTCCACAAATTTCATTTATAGTAAAGTTTTTCATTTGCTGTTTTAATCAAGATGACAAGGATAAAATAATCGAAGGTTTTAAACACCGTTTTAATAAAGAGCAAATTTTGACGGGTCGAGAATTTTGTGAACTACTAAAAATTAATTATGACGACATTTTAAAATTGAGAGAGCGAGATGCTGCAGATAATTTTCACTATGTAATTGATGAGTTATCTAATATTATTGAAATGCGTGCGTGTATACAACAACAAAATCGTGAACATATCGAGAAATCTGAATTTTACGATACCGAGGGATAAATTTTTCAATTAACTATTTAATATATAAATGACAATAGATAAACTAAGCACACAAATTCACGGAATAGGTTGGAGGGGGCATACAAATTTTCCTTGAAAAATCAACCTTATTGCGATACACTTGTACGAGAAAAAGTTTCATAAAATGGCGTGTTGTGTCTGATAACATATACAATTTCCACGCGGTGGAAAAGAAGTGGAAAAAGTTTTTTCAAGAGTATTCATTGACAAATGATGAGCTTAAGAAGAATAAAGACAAGCTTTATTATGTTCTTGAAATGCTTCCATATCCATCGGGAAAATTGCATATGGGGCATGTCAGGAATTACACGATAGGCGATATTGTCGCGCGCTTTAAAAAGATGCAGGGATATTCTGTAATTCAGCCGATGGGATGGGACAGTTTCGGTATGCCTGCTGAAAATGCGGCGATGAAAGATGGAGGGCATCCGAAATATTGGACTTATGCGAATATCGCAAGTATGAAAGAACAGTTGCAATCGCTTGGGTTAATGTATGATTGGGCGCGTGAAGTCAGCACCTGTTCTGGAGAGTATTATTCAAAAGAGCAACAAATTTTTATTGATTTGTATAAAAAGGGGCTGGTTTATCGCAAAAAATCATACGTAAACTGGGACCCGATTGATCAAACTGTGCTGGCAAACGAGCAAGTAATCAATGGTCGAGGATGGCGGTCTGGCGCTATTGTTGAGAAAAAAATGCTAGAACAATGGTCAGTCAAAATTACAGCCTATGCTGAGGAATTGCTGGAAGGATTGAAGGATTTGGAGGGTTTTTGGCCCGACAAAGTTTTGAAAATGCAAGAAAACTGGATTGGAAAATCCAAAGGTGCATTGATAAATTTTGAACGTCTGGATAATTCAGAAAATATACAGGTATACACAACTCGTCCTGATACTTTATTTGGCGCTTCGTTTATAGCTGTTTCTCCAGACCATGCTATTTCTCAGCGGTTGGCTGAAAGTAATTTCGAAATAGCGGATTTTATAGCGGAATGTAAACAGACTGCGACAACAGAAGAAGCCTTGGAAAAAGCTGAAAAGAAGGGTATGTTTACCGGTATTTATGTCAAGCATCCAGTAAAAGACGGCGAAAAGTTGCCTGTTTATATCGCGAATTTCGTTTTGATTGATTACGGTACTGGAGCAGTGTTTGCCTGTCCGGCTCATGATGAGCGTGATTATGATTTTGCGAAAAAATATAATTTACCCATAATCTCTGTTATCGAAACAAATGAGGATTTGCCATACACAGGTGATGGCAAGCACATCAATTCCGAATATCTCAATGGATTGGATACGGCTCAAGCGAAGTCGTATATGATTAAACATCTGGAAGGAATGAAAATAGGCAAGGGACAAGTAACATATCGCCTTCGTGATTGGTTAGTTTCACGACAGCGCTATTGGGGATGTCCTATTCCGATAATTCGTTGCGAGCATTGTGGAGATGTGCCTGCAACATTGCCAGTATTGTTGCCAGATGATGTAAAGTTTGACGGCAAAGGTAATCCTTTGGAAAAACATCCGACTTGGAAACATACAAAATGTCCGATTTGTGGCAAGGATGCGTTGCGAGAAACCGACACATTAGACACATTTTTCGAGTCGTCTTGGTATTACTTGCGATATCTTGATCCACATTGCAAAACGCCGGTAAATAAGGAAATTGCGGATATGGTGATGCCGGTGGATATTTGCATCGGCGGCGTAGAACACGCGGTATTACACCTGTTATATGCTCGTTTCTTTATGCTTGTATTGCGCGATATGGGATATACGACTTGCGGAATACCATTCAAGCGACTACTGACACAAGGTATGGTTTGCCACAAGTCATACAAAAACTCAGACGGCGATTGGGTATACCCAGAAGATGTGACGAAGACTGCGGACGGTCGAATAGTTGATAAGGACGGAAAAAAAATCACGGAGTTTTCAGCAGAGAAAATGAGTAAATCGAAGAAAAACACAATCGACCCTCAGAAAATCATAAATTCACATGGCGTGGATGCCGTGAGATTATTCATCGTATCGGATACGCCACCGGAGAAGGATTTGGACTGGAATACCGATGCTCTGGATGGATGTTGGCGCTTCTTGAACCGTATCTGGAAGGTTTTCAACAAAGTTTTGGAAAAATCTAAAGAAGGAATGCCTGGTTCCGATGGTCTGGTAAAAACAACGCATATTTACTTGAAAAAAATTACGGAAAGTTACGAGGCAATAGTATTGAATAAAACCGTTGCACTGGCGAGAGAACTATTTAATGAAATTGAAGCAAATTTAGATACAGCTTCATCAGAAGCATCAAAATTTGCATTCGAGAGCTTTATAAAGGTGTTTTCTCCAATAACCCCATATATATGCCACGAAATGTGGGATATTATGAAGAAATCGAAAGCTATACGCGACGAAGAGTGGGTATGTATAGACGAAAAGCTAGCCTCTGTCGAAACGGTGACAATAGCCGTTCAAGTTAATGGAAAACTACGCGGCACATTCGATATCGATAAAGATGCCGATAATTCCAAGCTCGAAGAAAAGGCATTGGAATTACTCGCAAATAATGTAACACGGGATATGTGCAAAAAAATCATAACTGTGCCGAACAGAATTGTGAATGTAGTGATTTGATAATGTTATACGCTTGAGGTCAAAATTTTTTGTAAGCGGGGATTGCTCACCATTTCATGAGAGACCGTATTTATACTCAAGAAGTAGCTTGACAGAAAGGGTCAACATGATAATAGATTTACTGTAACACTTAGTCTCACGATGTAATCTGGCAAGGTAGTACCGTAACACTGAATTATAACTCTCGGCCAAGCAAGTCTCCGACTTGCTGCCTACATGCTTAATATTAGCGTTCTTACCCGGTTCCTCTTCGTACGCAAAATTCCCATAAGTACAGACAATCTTTAGATATTTTATTGATTAATTTCCTTAAAACTGATGATTTTCCGGGACCTATTTCAAACGCATTAATGCGCATCTTTTTCATATCTACTGCCGTCCATACATTTATACATATACAATTCATCCATCTCCACTACATCTATTTGGTCGAGAATTTTGTGTTCTAGAAGCGATATAGCGTTTTTTTTACCCACTTGATTATCGTTT
>JAFSTL010000103.1 GCA_017450545.1 Alphaproteobacteria bacterium | reverse complement strand
TGAGGTATTCAGAAATTCCGGATTCGGCGCGTTTGCAAATGAAATAGCGAACGGCGCGAAAGTACGTAGCATAAATGTTCCTGGATGCACAAAAGAGCCACGTAGCTTTTTTGATAAATTGAATGATTGGGCAAAGGAACTGGGATTGCCAGGGATGGGATATATTTCGCTGACAACTGAAGGCGAATATAAAGGGCCAATAGTCAAATTTATGACCGAAAGTGAACTTGAAGAAATTGCGCGTATCAATAAATCAATGTCTGGTGATGTTGTATTTTTCATATGTGACAAAAACGCAGCGACGCTAGCTGGTGCAGTACGCACAAAGTTAGCAAATTTGTTAAACTTAATAGAGCCAAAAACCTATAAATTCTGTTGGGTTGTTGACTTTCCAATGTTTGAATACGATGAAGAGTTGAAGCAAATCGTGTTTTCGCATAACCCGTTTTCGATGCCACAAGGTGGATTGCAAGTGCTGGCGAATACGGATCCATTGAAAATTAAGGCATATCAGTATGATATCGTATGCAACGGTATTGAGCTTTCCAGTGGTGCGATACGAAACCATGTTCCTGAAATTATGTATAAGGCATTCGAGATAGCTGGATACGGTCGAGAGGTCGTTGATAACAAGTTCAGAGCTATGATAAAGGCGTTCAAATATGGTGCCCCTCCGCATGGTGGCTGCGCTCCTGGAATAGACCGTATGGTGATGCTTTTGGCGAACACAGAGAATATACGAGAGGTTATTGCATTTCCATTTAATCAAAAAGCCGAAGACCTAATGATGGGCTCGCCTGCAGAAGTCACGCCACAACAGCTGAGAGAGTTGCATATATCTGTGTTGCCGAAGGTGAAGAAGACAAATTAACCACTATCCAAGAGCTCGGAACGGATGAAAATGATTGATGCACACACATGGTTTACAGTGACAAAATAGATAAATTGTTGGTTGAATCCGGCTCTATTCTTCCGATACCGTATGCTGTTTGGCTTGAAGGAAGTGATGATGTTTTTGTTTCCGACCAGTTGTGTGTAGAATTGCATGCTGATTCTAATGTTTTAAATGCATACACTTTTGTCAAATTGGTTCAAGACCGATTCGGTTCGGTTTTACAAATTGCTGTAGAGCAAATTATGGCAGGAGCCGATTTGTATAAATGCCAGGTATCCCATAATAACGAGATACATCTAATTTTAAACAGAAAGATAGGTATATATTTATTCGTTTTGAGAGACAAAACAGAAGTGAATCGATTGACACAAATACAGAGGGATTTAGAAGCAAAAAATTGTGCCTTAGAAGCAATTCTGGATAATCTTCCCATTTATGTGTGGCAAAAAGACAGGAATTCCAGGATAACATATTGTAATGCGGCATATGCAGCAGCCCTTGGATGCCCGAAAGCAACAGTTGTGAAAGATAACGTGCAACTTGTTCCTATGAAAACACGCAACAATTATATTAATCACAACCTTTACTCTTCGAAGTCGCACCAATTTACAGAAGAGGTCGATATAAATGGAATACAGCGCGTTTTATCAATATATGAAACTCCATTTATGAAAAATCACAAATCAACTGGAGTAGCTATTGATGTAACAGAGCAAAGTGATATTGCAAAAAAAGACAACGCTCAAAAAGAAAGAATAGGAAAACTTTTTGATGATATATATATCCCAATTGCCATATTTGACGCAAATGAAAAATTGGTTCTTGCAAATTTTGCAGTAAAGCAGCTTTTTATGATAGAAGGAATGGCACTGAATAATGATTGTACGATTGTAGATATATTAAATTATATGCTAAGCAACAATTCGGTGATTACATCGACCGATATCGAAAAATACAAGCAAAAAATACATTCGTTATTCCAACAGCAAATTTCTCCTCGATGCGTTTCTATTTATCTCAAGAATGGAAACATTTTAGCTGTCACAATAGCTTCCACCAATGCTGGAGAAGTGATATTCATTTTTAATGATATAACAGATAAAATTACACTTGAACGAAGAGTAAATTCAATATCATCTGTACAAACTGAAATATTTGAACATTTATCTGCTGGCATTATAATTTTTGGTCTAGATAAAAAGATAAAACAGCTGAATAACGTTGCAAAATCTTTGTGGAACAATAGTTCAGCGGAAATGAGAATAGATGAATTTTTTGAAGCATCGTCACAATTGCTTGACCCAGAAAGCAAAACAAAATTAATGGAAATACGTCTGCCTGCAATGATTGCCAACAGGAGTTCTTTTTCGGAAATTCTGTATTTTATATCTGGAAAAGCCGTCTTAATGAGGTATGAACCGCTTCATGATGGGCAAAATTTGTTGGAATTTTCAGATGTAACTGATCAGATAAATCTAAAAAAATGTGATTTGGAAAAAGCAGAAATAAGCACAAAAAATAATGAGCTAAAATTACAATTAATTCAAAATATTTCAAAAGCAGTGCGTGCACCAATCCAAGCGATAACGGAATTTTCCGAAGTTTTGAATAGGGAATATTTTGGGGGGCTAAATGAAAAACAAAAAGAATATTGCAACGGAATTATAAGTTCTGCAGATAACTTGTCCGCGATTTCTGATTCGATTATGGCGTTGTATGAAATAGGGGCAGGAATAGTTAAAATTAAAACAACGAAAATAAACCTATTAAACTTTATACAAAATGTTATATTGTCATTTAATGACAAATGTGAAAGACATAATATATCATTAACAACCGATTTCGCGGATGATGAAATTTTCATTTTCATCGATGAAGCTTGGATGAAAAAAGCACTATCGAGTCTGATAAACAAAACAATCAGGGATGTTCCTGCAAATGGACAGAAAGTAGTAATATCTGCCTTGGTTGATTTCTCATCTCAAAATATTGAAATTTCAATAAAAGACAACGGCAACGTTTGGGATAACGAAAACCTTGAGCGTATAACCAAGATGCTGACGTCAAAGAACAAGTCGCTAAATTACCTGTTCGAGTATGAACTCGCCCTAGCCAATGCTATCTTGGAGTTGCATGACGGTCATTTATCTATACAATCAGATGAACACGTTGGAAACATTTCAACATTGTCTTTCCCTATTTATATTTCATAAAAGTTTACTTTGTATTTCTCTTGCTAAATAAGTCAAGGACTAAGCCACTTTGAGAGATTCACTTCAGCGATGTAGTTAATTCGTCGATGGCAGCATAGACAATGCTGGATTTATAACGGTAGTTGTGACTACGATAGAGCGTCTGCGGAACGCAGGCTAGCCAATGTCTCTGGTATTTTTTAGATTGCGTGAGAGTACTTCGTGGACAAAATTCTTTATATCTTTCGTAACGATCTGCATAAACATGATAAAATATA
>JAFSTL010000102.1 GCA_017450545.1 Alphaproteobacteria bacterium | reverse complement strand
CATACTAGAACAATATTTCAAAGAGAACCAAAAAATAGACATAGATAAGAGAAGCAAAATAAAAGAATCAATCAAAAATATACTAGAACGAGCTGAACACGGATTAACAGAAGATGAGAAGATATTTGTTGAAATATACGATTTTTATTTATACTTACGTTATCTGAGATGCAACCCACTTACCAAACCCCAGAGATATAGCATAAACGGAAACAAAGAAACACTACAGAAGATTTGGGGACATTTTAATATGGGAGAACCACGTGAAGATAAAGTGAACAGACAAGAAATAGAGGACTTTATGAAAAGAATGAGCGAGAAATATATAATCAAAATTGATTGAAATATAAACGTGTTGTCTCGCTTAACACATGAGGGAGATTGTCAAGCACAAATTTTACACTTCTACACCATTTTTTTTCATAAACTCAGCACATTTGCTACAAAAAACAAACTTCTTTTCTATCAGCTTATAAATCTCGGAACCTCCATATCATTGGACGGCGTTGTCGATGTGTGGTACAATGAACGGTATGTCCTCGTAGCTCAGATGGATAGAGCGTAGGATTCCTAATCCTGAGGTCGCAGGTTCAAATCCTGCCGGGGACACCAAAATGTGTCCCTCCATATAGTGGATTTGACGCCAATGAGTTTTCTCTATTTGTGCTATATGTTAATCGTTTAATCTATTTATATTGTCAGCAGTCATTTGTCCAAAATCAATCACTTGACCATTCTGATATTTTATTTTGCCGTTATGAGACAAACTATAGCAGCCTTCAAATATATTGTTGTCCGCTCCTTGGATATCCTGTCTGAAACCTTGTAATGGTAGTCTTAAGTCTTGCAAACTACTGCAATTTTTAATCAATCCTGTTATATTTCTGAGTTCGCTGGTATTACAACGTTCCAAATCAAGTGCGGTTATACGGCTACACCCTTCGAACATATTGCTCATATCGGTTACTCTATCCGTGTGGAATCTGCTTATATCTATTTCCAATAGCTCTTTGTTTGCGCTAAACATACCGCTCATATCAGTTACGTTGTCTGTGTTAAAATTTGCTCCAAAATTCAGGGTTTTAAATCCCGCCATACGGTACATACATCTCATGTTTCTTACGTTTTGCGTGTTTAAGTTATTCATAGCTTCCCTCGGCAATTTACAACATCCGGCAAACATAAAGGACATGTCGGTTACATTATTTGTGGCAAAATTACCATAATTTATTTCTCCTAAACCGTGGCAACACTTAAACAATCCAGACATATTTGTTACATTGGATGTATTCAAATCTCCAAAATCAACTTTATTTATGTTTCTGCTCAAATAGAACATATCGCTCATATCTGTTATATTAGCAGTTGCATCAACGTTATGAAAATCGACAGATCTTAACGATATAGCACATTCACAAAAACGACCACAATCTTGAGGCATTCTAGCTCCTACTCCATTTACTCGTGAAAAACGTAAAGATGTCGCGACTAGCTTTGCTGCACCAAAATTTTTAAAACACTTCGGAGCAAACTCAATCTGTTTTCCATCAAGTTGTCCTGGAATATCCAAAACTACCCTACCTGAAGGAGCATTGTCGAAAACATACGCTTGCTTTATCAGATATGTGTTTCCTTTTTCTTCAACGTTAAACCCGTAATACTCGTTTTCTTCTCCTAGGTGCACTACTGTTGTTGCATTTGCCGTTATAAATGTTGAAAGCGAAACGGCAATCGCTTTTGCTATTTTGTTCATGAAAAACCTCTTTTCAAAAAACAACTAAAAATATCACCAATAAATTGTATCACAAATAATTTTGTTTATGCAATAAAAAAATGCCATTTTTTTCAAAATGTTATAAACATACTGCTTTAAGAGCCATTTGATGGTATAATGTCTCGTAGCAATAATTTTTGGATATCGTTTAAATGAATAGGAACACAAAGAACGTTCTTTCCTGGGCGTTTTTAATTGGTTTGTTGTTTTTAATAGCCTTTCCGTTTGATTCTAAGATTTTAGGCAACGCGCCTCAGGAAATTTCGTATTCGAAATTTATGAAATTGGTTTCTGCGGGCGATGTCAAAAAAGTTGAAATACGAAACGCCTCATCAAAGGTTACTGGAGTTTTCACAAATGGAAAAATATTCAGCACAGTAACTCCATACGATGCGCAAATGATAGAAAAATTACTTGCAAATGATGTTGAAATAAATGTTGAAACTGGAGAAAATGGCTGGGGATATCTGGTATCGGCGCTTATACAGTGGTTCCCATTTTTGCTGCTAATTGGACTTATGATATATTCAGCACGCCAGATGCAAGGCGGAGGCAAAGGCGGATTTGGAGGGGGAGCTTTTGGTATTGGAAAATCACGAGCGAAAATGTTTCAACCTAAAAAAGTTAAGGTGACTTTTGCTGATGTCGCCGGAATTGATGAAGCGAAACAGGAACTAGAGGAGATTGTCGATTTTTTAAAAGCACCACAAAAGTATCAAAGATTAGGAGGAAAGATACCACGAGGTATGCTTCTTGTTGGCGATCCTGGAAATGGAAAGACATTGCTGGCGAAGGCCATTGCAGGCGAGGCGGGCGTGCCGTTTTTTAGCATTTCTGGTTCAGATTTCGTTGAAGTTTTCGTCGGTGTTGGAGCAAGCCGTGTCAGAGATATATTTGAAACAGCGAAGAAAAATTCACCTTGCATTATCTTTATAGATGAAATAGATGCAGTAGGACGTCGTCGTGATAGTGGGCGAGGGAATGATGAGCGAGAGCAAACGCTTAACCAGCTGTTGGTTGAAATGGATGGTTTTGATGAAAATCAAGGCGTGATAGTGCTTGCCGCGACCAACCGCGCTGATATACTAGACCCAGCATTGCTACGTCCCGGACGGTTTGATAGACGCATTACAGTGCAATATCCAGATATGAATGGACGAGAGAAGATTTTAACAGTGCACACAAAGGATGTGCCACTTTCTCCTGATGTTAATTTGAAAACTATAGCACGCGGTACTCCTGGATTTTCAGGCGCTGAGTTGGCAAACTTGGTGAATGAGGCTGCTCTTTTGGCAGCGCGTAGCGACAGGTTAGCGGTTGCTATGAAGGATTTCGAATTGGCTAAAGACAAAGTCATAATGGGAGCAGAGCGGAAATCGATGAGTATGACTGATGAGGAGAAGAGGAATACTGCGTATCACGAATCTGGACATGCACTTATTGCTCTTTTAGTTCCTCAGAGCGATCCTATTCATAAAGTTACAATAATTCCACGAGGTGGGGCGTTGGGAATGGTTGTGAGGTTGCCTGAGAAGGATAAAGTATCGGTCACTAAAACTGAGTTGCTGTCAAATATACGCGTATCGCTTGGAGGTCGAGCGGCTGAAGAAATATTTTTTGGCAAGGAAAATATCACGACTGGTGCTTCTTCCGATTTGAAACAGGCGACAGATGTTGCAAAGAAGATGGTCATAAAGTGGGGAATGAGCGACAAAATAGGTCTGCGCACATTCTATGACTCTGCCGACGGATATTATATGGATGCAACTGACCAAATATCGCAAGATACGTCAAAAATTATCGATGCAGAAGTGAAGAAACTTATTGAAGATGCCTACACGGAGGTAAAGGAACTTATAATTCAAAATAAGGCTAAGTTGGAGCGCATAGCTTTGAGACTGCTTGAGCGAGAAACTTTGACCGGCGAGGAAGTGAAAGAGATTTTTGAGGGCAAGGAACTTGCGAAAGTTACGCCTGTAGAGGATTCTTTGGATGATTTTAAAATGGGCGGACTACCAACAAGTGACGAGGAATAATGGACAACATAATTGAAAATATATTTGGAACTGATGGCGTTAGAGGAAAAGCGAATGAAGGCTATATAACGCCAGAAAACGCGATGAAGTTAGCTGTATCTGTCGTGAATTATTATGCAGAAATGCACCATAAAAGCGTTAACAGCAAATTTACAGTGGTTATTGGAAAAGATACGCGACTTTCAGGATATATGCTTGAACCATCACTAACCTCCGGTTTTATAGCAGCCGGAGCCGATGTTGTTTTGCTTGGACCAATTCCAACTCCAGCTGTTGCATTTATGACACGGTCGCTTCGAGCTGATCTGGGTGTTGTTATTTCTGCGTCGCATAATCCATATTATGATAACGGCATAAAGTTTTTTAATTCGAACGGATTTAAAATAACTGAGCACGAGGAAATTAAGATTAGCGAAATATTTCACAATCATCCCAAGTTGATTTCAACAGAGTTTATGGGAAAAGCTAGACGTCTAGACGATGCACAGGGACGATATGTCGAATTTGTGAAAAGTTCTTTTCCGAGAAAACTTAGTTTATCTGGTTTAAAAATTGTTCTGGATACTGCAAATGGAGCCTCTTATAAAATAGCGCCTCAAATTTTTTGGGAGCTTGGAGCCGAGATAATCCATATAGGAAACGAGCCAGATGGACTGAATATAAACAAAGATTGTGGAGCAACTCATACGGAATTGTTGCAAAAAACTGTAATCGAACATAAAGCAGATATTGGAATAGCTCTTGATGGCGATGCTGATAGGCTGATTGTAGTTGATGAAAATGGGGAAGTAATTGATGGCGATTACTTGATTGCTACGATTGCAAACGCTTGGAAAATGTCCGGGAAACTTAAGGGAGACGCAGTTGTCGCAACAATTATGTCGAACATGGGGATGGAGAAATACCTAAATTCGATTGGATTAAATTTGGTTAGAGCAAATGTTGGAGATAAATACGTCATACAAAAAATGGTGGAAATTGGAGCTAATATTGGTGGAGAGAAATCTGGACATATTATCCCAATAGATTACTCATCAACCGGTGATGGTTGTATTTCTGCGATACAAATATTAGGTTTTTTGCAACAAGCAAAAAAGAAAACGAGCGAAATAAGGGATTTGTATAAACCATATCCGCAAATTATGATGAATATACCGAAAATTCTTGATTTAAATGCACCGAAGATTTCAGATTGCATCTCCGAAATAAACAATATGCTTCATGGTATCGGTAGAATAGTTGTCAGAAAATCAGGAACGGAGCCAGTGACAAGGGTGATGATAGAGGCGCAATCAGAAACAAAAGCGCAAGGGGCAGAGCAGTATTTCAAAAGTGTTATGGAGAGAATATAATGAAACTGATAAAAATAGGACTAATAACGATAACTAGTCTTGTGATTGTTGGATGCAGTTTTTTTGTTAAATTGCATACAATAAACGGCAATGTACCTGAATATTCGTTAGAGGGCGATGGCTCAGTGCAAGTGTATTTCATAAACTTAGATAAATCCATCGATAGATTGTCTAATATGCAACCTCAACTAGAAGCGTTAGGCTATCCATTTGTGAGGATTTCAGCTGTTTATGGGAAAGACTTATCGGAAGAATATCGCAACAGTGTCGCAAATCCGACTAAATACAAAATATTGATGCACAATGAGATTGGTGTCGGGACTATCGGATGCTATTTGAGCCACGTAAAAACATGGAAACAATTTTTACAATCGAAACATTCATATGCGCTGATTTTTGAGGACGATGTTGAATTTGAACCGAAAAAGTTGAAAAAACTGGTGGATTTGTTGCTTGCATCAAGTGCTGACTGGGATTTCGTTAATATTGATGTCAATCGGCACGGTTTCTCGAAACCAGTCAAACAGTTATCGCGATTATTTAGACTTGTTAAATTTAGAACGCGTGTCGCGAATGCAAGTTGCTATTTAATAAATCGCAAAACTGCCATCGAATTTTTGAATCGAGCATTTCCAATTTCAATGCCGGTAGATCACTATATGATGCGCCCTTGGGAATTTGGAATACGGATACGCGGTATTACGCCACAGATAGTGCACCAGTCATTTGGAGATTCTGAAATCAAAAAACAAGAAACAAAAGAAACAACGCCATTTGCATATGTCATAACATCGATGCTATACCAAATAACGGCTGAAGTAATGAGCTTTATATCATCAATGAAAAATTAACTCGATTTGTGTAAGCTGTTATAAGCTGACATAACTTTTTTGTAATACACATTGTTATACTTAGCTTTGCTACTGTGATATTTCTTAATTGCGAGCTCCCAGCTCCCGTATTTGTTGTGTAGGTTTCTGAGCAAATTAGCAGCATACATAACATTTGCCTCTGCTGTTAGCATATTATCTATGGACACGAAGTTTTTCTTATGTGTTGCGTAGTGTAGCTGAAAACAACCGACACTTATATTGTTGCAACCATTTCGCAATGATGTATTGATAAATTTAACAGCCTCTGCTTTTGTTTTAAAATTATATGTTTTTTTACTTGTATTTACTGCATATACATTATGTCTCGATTCTACTTTTGCTATGGAATCCAAAATACCACTTGGTATACCGTTTTTCTTCTCTTCATTCGAAATTATTTCACGAACAGCATCTTTGCTAGTCAGCGATTGGGGTGCCGACGGATTAACTGCGACATTATCTTTGTTTATCACAGTTGTGCATGCTGACACATAAAAGCAAGTTACAAAGAGAAGAGCTATCTGCCTAATCACCAAAACAAATCTGAAATTCGAACCATATCGCCAGTGTAGCAAAACCCACCACTGAGAAGCAAGCCTTGTAAATCTACATTTTTCTAGAGACTGATGTTATTTCGTTATATTTTTGAGTTCACTTTCTTTATGATGTATATTACACTAATTATAATCGCTAATAATACAGTTATTGCTAGTATCGCAGGCATTGTGTCAAATTTGCCGTCCATTACGACATCAGCTCCCACATAGCCTACGAAACAGCCAGTCCCAGCCCAGCAAAATCCTGAAATTATGTTGTATATGACAAATCGTTTTGGCGCTATCTTTGCAGAGCCAATTATTAATGGGCTTATAGTCCGTATTCCATATATGAAACGGAAAGATATTATAAATAACTTGTCCATTTTATGTAGCAACATAAATGCTTTTTCTCTAATCGGTTTTAAGCGTGGTGCTCGTTTTATAAGCCAATCTGTTCCTAATTTGTAT